>CAIJTV010000645.1:0-4133 GCA_903823635.1 uncultured Planctomycetaceae bacterium | reverse complement strand
TGTTGATTTAATCGTTTAACGGCAAGCCGTGGGCGTCATTGCCCGATTCCCCTGCGCCTGTGGCTCGCCGTGAGACGAAACCGCAGTGCGCATACCGCCGGGCCTAATTGCTGAGATCCATAAGGACGGCCGAAGCCACCACCATAAGCGGAACGGCTATTGAATCAACAACCCGCTCGAGTCCATCAAACGACTTCCCTGCGGCCCCGCCCTTTTCAATCAAATCAGCTACTCATCAGTGTTGACAACATTTCTGAGCTTGCCACCTGACACGCAGAAAATCGTCCATCAGAAATCTTGACTGCGACAGTGTTCTGATTTTGACTGTCGTGCCTGGCCATTGGAATTCAACAATCACGCAGACCTTTGCGCTTTGACAGTCGAGGGGAAACCAACAGCGGGGTCCGGCGGATTCTGCGCGTCTCTGTCTGAATGCGGCGACAACCGCCGACGATAAAGGGAGTGCTACATTGAACTCAGGCAGCTCCCTTCTCAGGCTGACACAAATGACTCAGACGACTCGCAAGAAGCGCACTCCTACTTCTTCACGATTGCAGACGCCGCTGGAAACTTATCTCCGCGAAATTAACGAAACCGCTCTGCTGACCGCGAATGATGAAAAAGAGTTGTCAAACCGAATCTCCAACGGAGACGGTGCTGCTCGCGATCGAATGGTACGAGCCAATCTCCGCCTCGTTGTGAATATTGCCCGCGGTTACAACGGCAAAGGGCTCCCTCTGCAGGACCTGATTGAAGAAGGCAATCTGGGCCTGCTGCGAGCCGTCGAGGGCTTCGACCCCAACATGAATACTCGATTCAGTACTTATGCCAGCTACTGGATCAAACAGTCGATCAAACGTGCCCTGGTCAATTCCGCCAAGACGATCCGCATTCCGGCTTATATGGTGGAATTGCTGTCAAAATGGCGTCGAGCGTCCGCGAAGCTGGCGGAAGAACTGAATGCGACCCCAACAGCCGAAGATATTGCCAAAGAGCTGGGCATCCCGAAAAAGAAGCTTCGAATTGTCAAGAAGGCCATCACCCTGTACAACGCCACTCCGCAGGCGGAACAGGAAGACAGCGGCATGACTCTGGGAGATATCGTCCCGGATGAACGGATGCGAGGCCCCGAGGACGAACTGATCAACTCGGATAACCTGACTCATGTCTCCCGCCTGCTGGATGAAATGGACCCCCGCGAAGCGACGATTCTGCGGATGCGATTTGGTCTGGATGACAGTGAGCCTCAGACGCTGAAGGAAATCGGCGAATCACTCGGACTGACTCGGGAACGAGTTCGTCAGATTGAAAGTGAAGCTCTTCGCAGACTCTATCGAAGCCTTAGCGGCGAAAACTAAGCTGCCAGGCTCCCTGCTGAATTCCGGTGATCATCACAGGACTCACACGCCCGGCTGCGACCCAGCCGGGTTGTGTTATTTTGTGCACGGCGTCAATTGAGGCGCCTTGTTCGCGGGATACCGTAAACAAGGAACACCTCAAACGTTGCCGCGCACAGAATATTTCTGAAGTGTTCCCTTCGCGAAGACAGCAGACGTCAGGACTGCAGCCAATTCGATGATGACGCCTCACGATCCAGAGTCCACAGAACACGAGCCTCCTGAAGATGATCTTCTGCAGGCTTCGGAAGAATCGTCGACTGAAGCTGATGCCCCCCTGCCGAGCAATCAGGATCCCTCCACTGGTTTGCCTCCTTTGGAGACTGCTCGGCCGGTCGCAAGAGCAAGAAGGCCTTCGGATCAACAGGTCGCCGTCGTAACCGGAGCAGCTCGACGAGTCGGCCGGGAGATTGCACTGGCGATGGCCGCGCGAGGTCTCGCTGTCGTAATTCATCATGGGGCCTCCGCCGTCGAAGCGAAAGTTCTTATGAACCGCATTAAAGCGGCGGGCGGCACAGCCGTTGCCGTCGGTGCTGACCTGCGAGATCCACGAGCGGCTGCGGCGACGATTTTCGAAGCGGCTGCAGAACTGGGCGAAGTGACAACCCTGATTAACAGCGCAGCGGTGTTTCAGGATCGAGCACTCCCGTGGGTCGATCTCTATCACTGCAATGTCCACTTATCGGTAAACCTTCTGGCGCCGATTTTTCTGGCTCAACAGTTTATTCGTCAGCTCGGTGAAGGTCAGCGCGGGCACATTATCAATATTCTTGACTGGCGTGCGCAACGCCCCGGAGCTGATCACTTTGTTTATACCGCTACCAAAGCCGCGTTAAGCAGTGTCACCAAGTCGCTCGCGTTGCAACTGGCCCCATTGATTCAGGTCAACGGGATTGCTCCAGGAGCCATCCTGCCTCCCGAAGATCGCCGCAACTGGCACGAACAACGAGCCATCTCTTCGATTCCTCTCCGCCGAACCGGGTCGCCTCAGGAATTGGTCAATTCAATCAACTTCCTGCTGGATGCGAATTTCATCACCGGCGAAATCATTAACGTTTCTGGCGGCGAAGAACTTTAGTCCAGCGGCGGAATCATCTCGCCGCTCGACAGAACATAGCCCTCGACGACAGAGTCTTTGACTGCCACCGTTGATTGATCCATTGACGCGTGGGTTTTTCGATCAGGAAATAGGAAGCCAGTCCGGCAATGATTGAGCCGCCGACAGCATAGGCAGCATTCATCTGCCCTTCGTGTACGGCGATATAAAAAGGTTGCTGCCACAGATAGAGCGAGAACGAAGCGGTGCCGATCCAGATAAGCGGCGGGAAGGACCAGAGTTTCCCTTTCGCATGCTGAACGATCAGCAACAATCCGACTGCAAGCAAAGCGGAACCCGCGGAGTATTTTGTGAACTCCGACATCGATTGCAGTCGGAAATACATCGCCCAGCAGATTGCCAGCAATCCCCATCCGATGGTGGGAACTCCCATGTACGACTTTCGGCCACCGACTTCAAGAGACGCCAGACAGGCCGCAGCGGCGCCCATCAGAATTGAAGCGGCCCGACAATCACTCCGCCAATAAACCTGATAGTAATCCCAGTTCGTTTCACGGCCAACCAAAGCGGCTGACGTAAAGCATAACAGGATAGAACCGCCGATCAGCCAAAGAGGCCGAATGCCCAGTTTCCGATGGAAAACGCTGAGCAGTGATAGATAGATGTAGCAATGTTCTTCCACGCACAATGACCAGAAATGACCGACAGGCAGTCCCAGCTCAAGCTGCGGGTTCCAGGCCACAAGGTAGTTCACATAGAAAAGAAAGCAGGCGGAGATCGACGACAGCGGAGTTGCCACCTCTCGCGTGACCAGCAACTGCCAGCCCAGCATCGCGAACAGAAAGACATACGCGGCCGGAAAAATTCTGGAGATACGCCGCTGGTAGAATGTCTTCAGTGGAGTCTTCCTGACAAACAGGATTTTACCCATCAGGAAACCGCTCAGCACAAAGAAGAGCTCAACCCCCAACGCTCCGCAGTCCCATCGATAGATCGGAAAGAAATGTCCGATGAACAATAATACCAGCGCTGTTCCGCGCCAGGCATCCAGCACAGGGACATGCTGGACTTTCGCAACAGCGTCTGACGCTGAAGTCGTAACGGCGGCTGATGAGCCTTGTTGTTCTTTTCGTGCGAGCTCAAGATCACGCGGGAACGACGACTGACGCAGCGGCTGCTTCGGATGCTCCGGAACTGGCGATAGCGTCGTGTGCGGCGCATCAATGAGCCCTTGGTTCATTTTTATTCCGGTTTACTGCAAAGTAGTCGAAGAGCAATAACGCGTCTGCAGAGTCAGAGATCTCCCTCATCGCGCTGGACGCACTGTCGACATTGCATTCCCCATTCCATTAAGTACTCCGGTGCCCGAATATGGTCCGTTGAGCCAGCGTCATAGGTTGATAGAAGGCTGCTGGAACGTTTTTTACGTGACTCATCCTGCTGGCAAAGTTTGGTTGGTGACTGTTGCATTGCATCAACACTTGGGGGCAGCGAAATCTTTTTCATGCATCAATGGACAGGTTCGAGACTTGTTTCTCTGTTTTTTTTTATCGCCGCTTCCCAGGGGCCGCACAATCCATATCCTGACGCCAAAGGATAGAGTCGCCATGTCGTCATAAAGCAACGCTTCCTCCGGCCTGTTTCGTTTATGAAACAACGTCGGGCCACACTGTTGAGGG
>CAIJTV010000644.1:0-23870 GCA_903823635.1 uncultured Planctomycetaceae bacterium | reverse complement strand
CAGAGCAGGTTTTTCCGACTTGTTGGCGTTGGCTGTTATGACGGAGGATTTTCAGCTTCAGCCTCGAACGGTTTTCATCGCCGCCGCCGGTGGCTGAAATTCAGGACGCTAACGGCTTGTTGGGGCATCATCGCACTCGTTAATCGGATTCGTCAGCCAGGGACCGAAGTGGCTTGAACTGCCGGGCGAGAGTGTTTCGCAATCAAACCTGCATAGCGATCCCTGCGGCAAGGATCGCACTCATAGCGGCCGTCAACCAGAACCATTTTACAATCTTCGTTTCGGGCACTTTCTTAAACACGAAGTGATTGTGAAGAGGACTACAGAGCAGAATTCTGCGACCTGTTCGACGAAACCAAAATACCTGCAGCATGACGCTAACGGTCTCCGCAACAAACACGGCCCCTGTCAGCAACAGCAGAAGTTCCGTACCACTGATCAACGCAGTGAGTGCGAGTATTCCCCCAATCGGCAGTGAGCCCGCATCTCCCATAAAGACCTG
Organism: uncultured Planctomycetaceae bacterium; assembly: GCA_903823635.1. GTDB lineage: Bacteria > Planctomycetota > Planctomycetia > Planctomycetales > Planctomycetaceae > SXXK01. Next base: position 23,368 of record CAIJTV010000644.1, on the reverse strand, counting down.
CGCCGGAAAGCGATTGAACCAGAGAAATCCGGCCGTCGAACCTGCCAACGCGGCCGAGCTGATTGCTGCAATCATCAAGCTTTCGGAATCGCCTCCAGAAGAAATTTGTGCAAGGAGAATCACGGTTGTTGCCAATGCGGTTATGGTGGTACACCCGGCTGCAAGTCCATCCAGTCCGTCCGTGAGATTCACGGCATTCGAAACTGAAATGATGACGAAGGCGGCCCACGGGATATACAGCCAATCGATCGATTCGGGCAGCCATCCGGATAAGGACAGCCGTGAGTTGGAGGGACCGATTCGCAAGAAGAAAAGAAAAACAGCAGCCATGAGAGCAATCAATGTCTGTGCAGATAGCTTTTGTCGAACCGTCAATCCTTTTCTTGTTGTCGTGGCTTTGATCCAATCGTCGATCGCTCCGACCAGACACAGTGTCAAAGCTGTGAGGCCTATAATGACTGTCGACTCTGCGGACGCTGTCGTTGTCGCGAGCAGGCCTGTCACGAAAGCCAGTAAGATCAGTACACCGCCCATTGTGGGCGTCTGCCGCTTTGATGCGTGCAGAGCATTAAGCGTGACTGAATCACTGGCGATTCGTTCGCGCAATCGCAATCTCAGCAGACGAATGACGAATGGTCCGGCGACTACAGAGACTACGATCGCTATGGCCGCGGCGAACGATGGTTGTTGCAGTAATCCAAAATTGATAAGCGCCTGAGTCACAATAGGGTGTCCCAACAAAACCGAGACACGCACTCATCACGGTCGCTTTTCCCTGTGATTCCGGGATCTCTGCGGGAGCCGGTCTCGGTTTTTCTGAGCGTTCCAGAGTTAATCTCGAGGCTCCGCCTTGATCGTAATGATGGTATCACGCGCGATTACATCGATCTGTTTTCGATCTGCACGGTGTACACATCGAAGTGGTCGTGAAGAAGAAATCGATGGCTCAGCGGCAAGGATATTACCCGTGGCAATATCCACAAGTTGCAGCTTCAGGGTGAGATTGCGTTTCTCGTTAGGCTGCAGTTCATCAACGGGTGGCTGACTCCACATCAACATGACATCGGTTGGCGCACCATGGATTTCGGGGATAGAAGTTTCCTGAAGCGGCATCGTCCATTTGACTGCACCAGTGCTCGGATCGAGGCACAGCAGCGGTCCACCGTGCATTCGGGGATCTCGCAGGCGAAAGCTGCCTTCAAGAGAGCGGATGACGAATTCTCTTTGCTCTTCAAGCCCCACAAAAAGCTGCCCGTGACGTTCGAAGGCGGTCAGTCCAAATACGATTCCAGTCTTGATGTGAGACGCGGCTGGTGTGCGAAACACGACTTTGCCGGCAATCGTATCTAACAGGACAATTTCAAAATCTGAAGTGACGGTGACAACACGTCCGTCGCTCAAGACTTGAAACATACTGTCGGGATTGTGACGTCCAAGAATGATAGGGTCGCTGTTCTGCAATGCATCAAGACCTGTGCCGCCATCAAACAAGTGCAGTTGCGAATTACTATCAGGAAACAGCAGGCAACGCCCCACGGTTACGGCGTCGCTGATTCGTCCGATTGAGAGTCGTCCAGTGCCGAGTGATTTGCCATCCCGCGTACTGAATCGTTCATAGCTGGAGAGATCAGTACCCATCACAATCGTCGTGTTATGGTCGCCGAAGATTCTTTGGACACCAGGGATTGGGCGAGTGGCAGGAGATAGTCGAAGCCGTCTGACCCAAAGATCCTGTCCGGTCAGAGGATGAGAACAGTGCAGTTCGTCCTGATAGTGCCAGACAAAATGGTCGGCCCCGAGTGGCCCGAATTCAATCATGGAGTTATCAGCTTCGGACTTTGCCAGCCGTCGGTTCCACAGAACGGTCGCTTTGTCCGGCACGATGCAGGAGACCATCGTAATTTGTTCGGCACCGGCGAATGGAACGAGACCCGGAGTTGTGACGCCATTCGACAAGGCGCGATATCCAATGGTGTTGCGGTGGAAAGCAAATGGCAGCGGAACTCGGTCACGCAAACTGCCATCATTCATGTCAACAGAGACCAGTTCAGGCATATTTCCCGGGCCGTCAACAAGAAAGAACTTCGGCCGAATCCAGGTCGGTAAATTGCTGATCCACAGTCCTCTCTCGACACGCTGCATATCCCAGTCGGTGACACACAGGTTCTGCGTCGACTCAAAGGCGACATTACGTGCATTCTCTGCAGTCAGGCCCGGTAGAGTTGTCAACTTTACGACTGGCTCTGCTGGTATTGATAAAGCGTTTGCCGGATCGTCTACTAGTCCTGCGATCACGTCACGCTGCCGTAGTTCGGTCAGTATCTTTTTGGGCAGCGGGGAACTGGAGATGCTTTGCCAGCTGATGGCCACAGTCTCGGCTGAAGAAAAATCTCCGGTCCTGATCAATTGTTCGATGAGTTCACCGCGTCGCTGATCCGAGCTGATCTGATTTGGAAACAATGTTAAGTTTGCCGCCAGTTGCCGACGCTTTGGAATTGAGAGTGATGCCGTGTCGCCGATTTCGACGACAGGCGGAGTTCCGGATTTCTCAAGCAACAGGTCCGGTCTGACACTCCAGCCATCAGTAATCGTGATGACTTTCCGCCATTCGGGAAATTCTGCAAGCTCCTGAAGGTCATTCGCAGTCAGTGAAGTCTCAGGGTGATCAAGAACTGCCAGAACTGCGGCACGAACCTGCTGTTCTGAAGTCAGGTTCAATCGAGGAAGCAGTTCGGCTTGTTCCTGACTGATCAGTGATTGAAGGGTTGAGTCATCTGCCGACGCCATCGACTGAACGATTCTGGCGGCCCAATCCTGAAGAATGAGTTCTCCCAGATATCTCTCAAATGGTTCTCTGAGTTCTTCGTCGTCTGCGTCTGTTGTATTGCCTGTTTCGCTGGTCGCAATGTTGGCGGCTGACTTCAGCGTTTCGATAGCAAGTTGATCGTCACCGTTGATCAGCAGCGACTGGATCCTGGTCAATACCTTAGCAGATGTTTCACGGGTTATAGGGTCCTGCAACGGGATTGTTTTTGGCAGCGAGTCCGATCGAGGGAACACAGCCAGCGAAACGGGAGTTGATGCGTAAACATACTCATCATCACTTGTAATCGCCCCGAATTGCAGTGACGCATCGGATGGCAGGAAAGACGGTCGCTGCCGAACGATCGTGCCGTCGTCCGTGTTAACGGAAAGCACATGACCATCAGCCTGCGGAATCAGACAGCGACGACCGCGACATTCCGCGCGGCCGGATGTTCGCATGATTGCCACGACCCAGTTCTGATCTCCTGTTTTCAGGCTGACGCTTCGGCAGTGACGTTCACCAACCAGAATCGCCTGACCATTGGCAATTCCAGCGACGTAATAGTCCGGGCTGCCACCGGTATCACCCGGCCCGAATGCTCTTCGAGAACTACTCCAGATAATCTCGCCAGTCTCTGCATTGATCCCATGAAGTCTTCGAGATCGAGTGTCTGTGCAGACGATGACGCCATCGCCGATCATCGGCAGCAGGACGCATGGAGATTCGATCTGCGAATCCTCGTCTGCGTCTGACTGCCAGCGAAAGCCTCGATTCTGTTGAGGCGACTCGTCGTCGCGAATGGCAGTGGCCCACAGCAGTTGACCGTCGAAGGCTCGTGCTGCAATCATGATCCCGGAAGGAAGCGAACAGATGACTGAGTCACCGACCACCATGCAGACTGAGGTGGTGCGAACAGGATTCGCGCCATCCTGGTAGCGGCTCATCAGATCATCAGAAAACGTCAGCGGCTGCTGCCAGATAATGTCGCCTGTTCCTCGCCGCAGGCAGTTCAGCCATTGCAGGTCTCTAAACATTGACGGCACGAAAAGCAGTTCACCGAGGCCCACGGGAGGAGCCTGAAAGCGATGACCATTCAACGTCAGAGCCGCCTGACTACTACCGGAGCTCGCTCCTGCGTGCTCCACTGGCAGTGTCACCGATGGCTGCGATTGCGAAGCCTGAGTTTGACTCGCCTTGTTCGTAGCAGTACTCGATAAAGACGGTGTTGCTGAGTTTGAAGGACTTCCAAACAGGCTTCTTTCAATTGAGGGCTCGGCTTGCATTGGCTGGTAACCGAATTTCGACTGATCACCAGCGATCCACGCCACGCTTGGCACACCCTCCGGCTTGGCTTTGCGAAGCGCGACAATCCGAGTTGCCTGAGGAGCCTCCGTTAGTGACGTTGGATCAGTTTGAGGTCCCCCAAGTCGCAAACGTCCGCGAGGGCGCAGGCCGTTCTCTGCCAACTCGGGTGCAGGTGAAAAGAAGTTGAAGCGATCGATCAGATACAGAAACTCATCGTCGCTGGACATCAGGCCAAATGCCGCGAGTCCATTGAAAATTCCCGGTTCATCACCAGTGCCGCCGCTGAATCGCAGGTTGTCAGCATCGCCCTCGTGAGAGTTGTTGATGTTCTCCTCACGATTAAACGTCTGTGTGGGCATTGTCCACTTCTGTCGACCTGTGGATTTTTCGAGAGCAACAATGCGAAAAGGAGTCCGGATAATCAGGCTGTCGTCCCACAGTACGGGACGCCAGTTTCTGAAATCACTTAAGGACTGCGCAGAACCCGGAATCATCGACTCCAGCGCGTTGCCTGCCTGAGGTTGCGGGAGGCCCGGAAAACTCCAGATGTCTTCGGCCCATGTCCACGCGGCTTTGGGCCACGGAGGCGAAATGGTTCCAGCGTCTTCGGCGGTTGATAAGGATAGCCTGGTTGCAGAGACAGTCGCGACATCGTGCTGATTCGGAATAATGTCAGCACTACTTGTGAGTTCGATACCCGATGTTTCCAACAATGACTTCGACCTCTTGCGGACGGACTCTTCGTGGATCGTGCCTGTATAATCGGCCACCATTTGCCGCAGCCGCTGTTCAACATCCCGCCGGCGTCCACTCAGGTAGTCCGCTGTCAGACTCAGAATCGCGGCTCGAGTTCCGGACTCTGTGAGCGGAAAATTTCGGGCGACTTCCGACAGAGCAGACCTGTTCCCTGACTCTATTGCCTGACGAAAGCTTGAATCTGCGAGGACAGTCATGGACTGCATCCACTGCTTCTGCGCGGAGTGATTGGCTGTCACTAAACGACGAAGTGCCTGCTGCCGCACGCCGGATGGTTTGGAAGTCTTTGGATCAATGCGAAAGACATCGGTCGGATAGACAAAGATCTGCTGCAACGCTTCGAGAGATTCACTCGTGAAGCGACCATCTGCACCAGTGCGAATAGATTGCAGCAGGAGTTCCTGCTCACGAACTCGAATGAGGTTCTCAGCCAGGATCTGCCCAGAGCCGTGCTTTTCACTCAGTGTGCTCTGATGGCTTTCATCACCCGTTTCGTCGGCAGCAAATGAGCCCACTATTGACGCGATAAACGCCGCCGCGCAGAACACGAATGCGAACGGCACTGTGACGGCAACCCACATCCTGGACAGCCATCGGTACTTGCGACTGCAGTCATCAGTCGTTGATGTGGCTCGGGTTATCCGGGAAAAGATGAGTGGCACGGTCTTTCTCATGACCGTAGCTTGCCGAAATTCGGAAAAAAATAACAGTGAGACTTGGGCGGCGACGTCGGAGGAATTCACTGAAGCGGAAAAAAGCGTAATCGATGACATCGCCGCTCTGGTCGTCGAGCGTTCTTCGCCGTCAGCCTCGAGCGGGGCGTTGAATTAGTCACTGTGCTGCTTGTAGTGCTGACTCCAGCCAGCATTCCAATGGGGATTTGGGCAACATTGCCGATTGGAGTCGGCACTACGCACTAAATCAACGGGTCTCGGGCTATTTCAGGACAGCGAATCGGCCAGCGCCCAGAAATCGGCTGGTGGCGAAGTTCGAAACTGCATCCATTCCCGAAGAATCGGGTGAAAGAACCCAAGAGACGCGGCGTGCAAAGCATGTCGCTCTTCGGTAGGGTCATCGCCGTCAAATCTCGGAGCCTGTTTGATTGTGCCATGCGGACCGTAATACTCGTCGCCCAAAATCGGATGACCGATGTGAGACAGGTGGACTCGAATCTGATGATTGCGTCCGGTAAACAGAACGCACTCAACCATTGAGTAACGTGCGAATCTTTCGACGACGGTGACTCGCGTCTTCGCGGGCCTCGGGTTCTTGGCGTCCGCCCGCGCCGACATCAGAACGCTGTTGCCTCCGGGACGTTGTCCTATCGAAAGCTCCAGTGTACGGGTTTCGAAATCCGGACAACCTTCAATCAGGGCCACATACGACTTGGATAGCTTCCCATGTTGGAAGTCGATCGAAAGGAGTCGATGAGCCAGATGCTCCTTGGCAGTAACAATCAGGCCACTGGTCATACGATCTAATCGATGGACCACACCGGGGCGAAGAAGTCCTCTGATGGCAGTCTGCCGATCCAGATGACTCTGGAGGACATTGGACAGAGTTCCATCCTGAAAATCTCCCACCGGATGTGCAACAAGGCCGGCGGGTTTATCGACAACGATCAGCCATGGATCTTCGTAGACAACCGGGACAAGGATTGGTTCTGGATCCAGCAACTTGTCGGGAGGCTCAACCAGACGAAGCGAAACACGCTGGCCTCGAAAGACGCGATCTTCAGGGGCCGCAGGTTGATCATCGATCTTCGCCAGACCGGCCGTCACCATTCGATTAATACGCCACGACGTATAGTTGCGCAGATGTTTCGAAAGGAACGAGTCGATCCGAACCCCTGACAGATAGGCTTCGACGATGCACTCAACGGTCAGGGGAAATTCAGACATCAGGACCAATGACAGCTATCGATAACTTCCTGGAGTTTTTCGCAACGGTTCGACAACGGTTGCCGGAGTCGTCGAGACGTTGGCCGCAGGACGGGTCGCTCCATACCGTGAGGAGTTCGCGGGAAGTGAGTTGTGACTTTTTGAGACGGGTCGTGCCAGCGTGCCAGACGGATTGTTATTTGTGGGGCTGGCTGGCCGGCTGGCGGTTCCAACGGGCTGCGTATAGCGTCGATTCTGTTGAGTTCCGGGGCTTGTCACGGCGTCAGCAAATTGAACTGGTGGACCGGTTCTTCTCGGCACAGATGGCGTTGGAATCTGCTGTGATGAGACAGGTCGATTGATTTGGCCGTAACGGCTGGCCCCGGAACTGTATCCCTGATTGCGATTCATCGCCGTGGCTGTGGTCAAACGACCATCGGCTCCTATCATCAACTGCTCATACTGGGGCTGAAAACGAGTCTGTCCGGGCGTTGCGGGTACAGCGTCCGGCGGAGCAGGCAGCGGAGGCAGAGCCAACGACCCTGACGGCACTGGAGGCACTTGTTGGGATGGCTGTGCCGAAGAGGGAGCTAGTGATTCCAATGACTGAGTTTGCGGAGACGCACTGTACTGATGGAGCGGAGCCTGAATTGTTGGATTGCCCATGGGCGCTCCATAATGCAGCTCGGACGAAGAGTTCGCAGCTCCGTGATTCGGCACGAACATCTGAGGCGAATTCGGGCTTGGCGACAGAGATTGTGGCACTCCTGAAAAACTTGGATCGACGACTGTCTCGTGGTGTTGCGGAGCATAAACACTGCCTGAGTGCTCATCGCTCGTCGCACCGTCGGACGGCTGCCCGTAGCAGTTGCCATTGGAATCACAGGGAGGCAGTGCAGGAAATCGCTGCCAGCATGTTTGATTATAGCCCCACGCAGGTTGACATCCCGCAAAAGTATGGGGACGTGATGGTTCATCCTTGAACATCCTGCCCGCATTCACCGGCATTGCCGACACCAGAATTATGGATCCGACTGAAGCGGCGGCAAAGAGTTGCTTGATCATCCGAGAAAGCATGTTGTTCGATCCTTGAACATTTGAGGAGCGGAGACTGACTTGTCCACGCTCGTAGACTGATGTGGACTACTGCCCTTGTCCCGCGCCACGATACTGATTGCCGATTCCACCAAACTGAGCCATGTGGCCGGAGACGCCGCTAAATCCATTGCCCGCACCTCCGGGGCCATTGAGTTGCATAGCGCCCATCGGATTGAACGCACCATTCATACCGCCGCCCTGAGCCGTGCCGCCACCACCAAATCCCCCACCCATTGCACCGCCGCCGCCTGCTCCGCCGAATCCACCCATTGCAGCGCCGCCCACGGCTCCGCCACCAAATCCGCCCTGCATCCCGCCGCCCATTCCACCACCACCGGCCATGCCGTTGTAGCCGCCCTGAAATCGGCCGCCGTTAATGGAGCCAAACATTACCGGATGACCAGTCGCACCGAGTTGCGTATAGCCATACCCCCCCGCCATGCGCCCCGGCTGCATCTGATTGGCCTGTAGGGCATTAATGTTCTGCCCAAGCATTTGGTTCTGCTGAGCAAATTCGACCTGCGGTCTTACCAATCCAAAATAATTCTGCCCAACACTGCCGCCCTCACGCAGCAGATTGATGTAGGGGCTAAACGTCGGCGTGTTCCCCGGTCCGTTCATGCCTCCCACCTGTGCTGAAGCCGGAACGGCAAGGCAGAATGAAACCAGAAGACAAAACGTCTGAAATGAGAGTCTTAGGTTGATCATCAGAATCCACCGTTAGTGTTTTTGCCGGACAGGTTTTGAACCGCACCGTTACCCAGGATCGTGAAGCCCAGCATCCGTTCAAACGGAGCTGTGAGTTTCGCCACTTTTGTGCTCATGATGATCAGTGGTGAGGCTTTCACGTACAGCCGGTCACCCGGCAGCATCTGATAGTTTGTTGTTGTCTGAGCGCCCTGAGCAATCGCATTCCAGTCAACTTTCAGAATCTGATCCGGTCCGCAGGGATCTGGTGCCGGTCGTGCAATCCAGATCGACGCTTTCGACGCAACAGCGGGGAGTCCATTGACTCCGGCGATTGCGTCCAGAACCGTTTCGTTACCAGTAGCCGGAATTCGATAGACCTGCTCCCCAGCTCCACCACCGTCCGTGATGACGTAGTAGACCTTGCTGTTGTAAGCCAGAATATCAATGGAGATTTCCGGGCGATGAATATGCTGGCTCAGGTGTTGTTCCAGAGTGTACTTCGCCTGCTGCAATGTCATCCCGGTTATGTAGACGCTACCGTAAACACCGAGTCCAACTGTGCCATCCGGACGCACAAGGTGAGGTCCGGCGATGAATTGTTTATTCTGAGGCATTGGCAAAGTAACGAGCACCTGCGGATCAGTCAGAATCTGTCGCAGATGTTCATCAACTCGTCGCTGAATTTCATCAAGCGGCTGATCGGCGACCAGCACCTTCCCGTATTCTGGCCCAAGGTTAAGATACCCGTCGGTTCCAATGACATAGAGTCCGTTGATCTGCTTGAACTGAGCAGAAACAGGATCCTCGATTTGCCCAATAGGAATTGTCCGGTTGACCTGAACAATCAGTGTTTCGCCAGCTCGCACGGGTGCAAACGAAGGACGAATATTGTTGACGGATTCAATCAGGAGCACGTCTGGCGGCTCGATCATATATTCCGGCAGTGAGACTTTGCGGAGCTCTCTTGGAGCTTCGCACGCCATTCCATACCCCGCAGTGCTTGAGGCACAGTTTTCAGGCTGACAGTTGTCTTTCGACTTTCCGGAAGTCCAGGAGGCACATCCACTGAGTCCGGCGCAGAGGAACAGAACGAACGCGGCTGCCGTACACGGCCGTAGCCGCAGAGTCCAGACAAGATGTGCCGGTACCATAGATTCCTCCGTGATGCCCTGTCGCAAAGTGGCCGACGACAAGGTTTCCATCCATGTTGTGAGGACGTGCGACAGACTCCAGTCACCGCATCATTTTCGCTTGGTCTGAATCCAATGACCCAGGAGCCCAGCGACAAATCCCCGCATCACTTCATCGGAAGGCATTCAAGACCTGAAACCGGTTTTCTGGGGAGCCTTTCCGAGTGTGATGACAACGACCGCCGAATGTGTCGATGGAATCGATTGCACCACAGTTGACTGTGATGGTGATTTCCGAATCGGTTGAGAAGAGAGACATTATTCAACGGCAATCGGCAGCTTTTGCCGCAGGGACATTGTGTAGTCAATGCTCTGGACTGGGCTCGCTCGAGCGATTGGCTCACTGTCGTCGAGGAAATCTTATGACTACAATATCAAGGAAATATCAGATGGTGATCGCTGCTGAATTCAAAGTATCATAAGCGAAGAGGAAGAAACGTCGATGAGTCAGAAGACTGTGTTAAGTATTGGTCAATGTCGTCCGGACACGGCTGCGATTGGGTATTATTTGAAGTCGCAGTTTGATGTGAGTGTTTTGACGGCCGACTTACCCGATCAGGCGATTGCGTTGCTGGAAGCGAATCCCGTGGATCTTGTACTGATTAATCGCAAACTGGATGCTGACGGTAGCGACGGACTTGAGATCCTCACTCGCATCCGTGGTGGCTCAAAGTCTGTTGTTCCTGTGATGCTGGTGTCCAACTATGCGGACTGGCAACAGAAGGCCGTGGAGATGGGAGCTGTTTACGGATTCGGAAAAGCAGAATTGAATCGCCCCGAAACCAGGACTCGTCTTGCTGCAATTCTGGAAGCCTGAAACTTGCGTACCTTTTGCCTGTGAAACTATTCTTGAAAACATCAACTTCTCTTCCGGCAATCGAGACGTTCGTCATACGCGAGTTAAGATCTGAAAAGACCTTTTCGCTGCGAGAAGTTAACTTCCAGGGACTAATCTGGGCGGTTGTCTTTGAAGTTGTGACGTGTGTGTTTCGATTTGGTTTTGCGCTGGAGTCAACTCGTGACACGGCCTCTTCTATTGGCCGATTGACGATGGGTCTGCGTATTCATCACAGCTATATCGGTATTGCCTGTGTGGGCCTGGCGTTCTGGCTGGAACAGCGATTCCCGAAATCGTCATTTCGCTTGCTTGCGATCGGAATCGGACTGTTCATCAGCGACATGATCCACCACTTTGTCGTGCTCTGGATTATCACGGGAAATCCGCAGTTTGATTTGCTGTATTAGAAAGTCAGACTCCCTTTGGACTGCTGCAGCCCGTTACAGCTTTGTTTCAGGCAGCCTGCTGACAAATCTTGGGCTTGCATTGGCCCGGGCTTAGAACGTTTGTCCACAGCGGGCTGTGGAGCAGACTGCTGCAGTCTGCAGCAGTCTGCTGCAGTCCAAACGGAGAAAACCACTGATTGCCATCTAAAAAAAGGGCTTCGAAGATCTCTCTTCGAAGCCCTTTTAAATCCATTCTGCCAAAATCAGCACAACTAGTTCAGAGTCGACTGGCCTGGCTTCCAGTTGCATGGGCACAGCTTGTCAGTCTGCAACGCGTCCAGAACTCGCAGAACTTCGTCCACGTTTCGGCCGACGCCCAGATCATGAACGGCCAGCCAACGCAGTACGCCAGTCGGGTCGATGAGGTAAACACCGCGGTAAGCGATGCCCTTGCCGCAGTCCAGAACTTCATAGGCAGAAGAAAGCTGATGATTGGTGTCGCCGATCATCAGATGCTTCAACTGGCCCAGTTCCTTGTGAGAGTCGCACCAGCCCTTGTGAGAAAACACGCTGTCGGTGCTGGCGGTCAGAACAACTGTGTTGCGATCGCCGAATTCACCCAGAGCTTTGTCGAAGGCGATGATTTCCGTCGGGCAAACGAATGTGAAGTCGAGCGGATAGAAGTACAGGCAAACCCACTTGCCCTTCAGATCTGCCAGCTTCATGTCCTGAAACTGCTTGTCAGTGTTGTCTTTGGTGCGATCGTAGGCCTGGAGAGCAAGGTCCAGCCCGGGAGCTGTCTGACCAATTCGAATACCCATCGTAATTCCTCTGTTATTTCGTATAGTGCGAACAAATCTGAGCTGATCACAGTTCAGACAGAAACTTTGTCCTTTGACAGCGGCAGAGTATAGACCTGCTCAATAGTGATTCAAGCGGCGGCCTCTTCCCCGCAGGGATTGGTGTCGAACAGGAAAATCCGGCTGCCAGGTGAAATCCCGTTTCATGAAGATTCTGCTGGCCGATGATGAAGCTGCTGCCCGTTACGGGATGTCTCGCGCGCTGCAGGGTGCTGGCCGAGAAATTCTGGAAGCCTCCGACGGCAACGAGGCTCTGGCAGTCATCCGCGAGAAGGCTCCGGATCTGGTCTTTCTGGATCTTAATATGCCGAAATGTGACGGCTTGACGGTGCTCGCAAATCTGCGAGAAAAGTCAGACGCTCCAATGCCGGAGATCATCGTCGTGACCGCGAACGACTCGATCAGTCTTGCTGTTGATTGTATTCGCCGAGGTGCTACCGATTTCTTAACAAAGCCGTTTGATGTCGACCACTTGCGAGCCATCGTCAAACGCTCGGAGGATCGATTACGTCTTCAGCATCAGGTGGATGCGCTTCGTCAGCAACTTTCAGTGAGTGGTGGGACGTTCGGATCGATTCGTGGTTCCAGTCGACCGATGCAGCGTTTGTTTACTCAGATCGAACGTTCGGCCATAACGGACCTGCCAGTTTTGATCCGTGGCGAAAGCGGGACAGGTAAGGAACTGATTGCTCGCGAACTTCATCAACGAAGTCTTCGTGCCTCAAAGCCATTTGTTGCTGTGAACACAGCCGCGGTTTCAGAGAACCTCGTCGAGAGTGAACTCTTCGGTCACGTCAAAGGCGCTTTCACTGGCGCCGATCGAGCCCGCGAAGGTGTTTTTCGCCGCGCGGATGGCGGCACCTTGTTTCTCGATGAGATCGGTGACATGCCCTCCTCCGTCCAAACCCGACTGCTGCGAGTTCTACAGGAAGGCATCGTTCAGCCCGTTGGCAGTGAAGACGGCATTCGCGTCAACGTTCGTATCATCAGTGCGACGCATCAGGATCTTGAACAGGCGATCACGGACAAAGCGTTTCGTCATGATCTTTATTTTCGACTCAAAGGAATCGAGCTGACAGTCCCGGCATTGCGAGAGCGTCAGGAAGATATCCTGCCGCTTGCGAATTCCTTCCTGCCTTCAGATAGAGCGCTAAGTCATTGTGCAGTGGCTGCTTTAATGGCTCATCGCTGGCCGGGCAATGTTCGTGAGTTGCAGCAGATGATTGCCTCCGCAGCGGCGCTTGGTGACAGCGAAAAGATTACCGCTCGCGATCTGGGGCTCGCCGCCGCTTCGCCTTCGTCGACATCCTTTAGTTGGGAACAGTACCTCGATCTGCCGCTATCCGAAGCGCGTGATCGAGTGACGCAAGACTTTGAACGAGCCTCGATTGGCCACGCGCTCGAACAGGAATCCGGCAACATCAGCGCCGCTGCCCGTCGTCTCGGAATCCATCGTCAGAGCCTTCAACAGAAACTTCGCCAGTTGGGGATGACAACCAAATTGGGCGATGAGTAACTGGATTTCAGGTTGAAATAATCTCGCGTACTACACGGCCGTGGACGTCGGTGAGGCGGAAGTCGCGGCCTGCGTGGCGGAAGGTTAAACGTTCGTGATCGATGCCGAGAAGGTGCAGCATCGTCGCGTGCAGATCGTGAGTGTGAACCGCGTCCTCGGAGGTCAGAATGCCGTATTCATCCGACTGGCCGTGGACGATGCCGCCTTTCACGCCACCTCCGGCCATCCATGAAGAGAAGCACAGGTTGTGGTGCTCGCGGCCGGCGTGGTCCGCCTGCTGATGGAATGGAGTGCGACCGAATTCGGTGGTCCAGACAACGAGAGTCCGGTCCAGCATGCCTCTCTGTTTGAGATCGGTGAGCAGGCCAGCGATCGGCTTGTCGATCGCTTTTGCAAGCCGCTCATGATCGCCCATATTCCCGTGCGAGTCCCAATTTCCACTCGAACCCACGTCGATTAACTCCTGGAATCGCACGCCACGTTCTGCAAGTCTGCGAGCGACCAGGCATTGCCAGCCAAAGCCGCTCGTCGCGCCGCGCTCCAGTCCATACAGGCGGAGTGTGTCTTCCGTTTCCTGCGATAGATCGAACGCCTCCGGAGCTTCACGCTGCATGCCGAACGCTGTCTCAAAGGATCGAATGCGTGCATCGAGCGATTGATCGGCGGCCCGCTGCGCGAGATGAGATTGATTCAATCGTCTCTGCAGAGTGAGCTCCATCTTCTGAAGCTCGGTGTTTGCATTTCGTGGTCGGATATTCGGCAGTGGTTCGGTCCCCGGCATGACATGCGTGCCCTGATGGCAGGCAGGAAGGAAGTCGCTGCTCCAGGTCTGTGCGCCTGCGTAGGGCGCGGCGGGAGCCAGAACCACGAACGATGGCAGATTCTGATTGACGGTTCCAAGTCCGTAGCTCACCCACGACCCTGCGCTCGGTCGCGCAAACTGTGCTGAACCCGTGTGAGCCGCCAGGGTCGCTTTGTCATGACCATCACTCTCGCAGTGCATTGCATTGAGCACACACACATCGTCGATGACTGAACCAACGTGTGGGAACAGTTCGCTGACCCATGTTCCGCTTTGACCGTATTTCTTGAAGGCGTACCGTGGCTTAATCAGGAACCGGTTGAATTCACCTGATTTATTGAGCCACCGCGAGGCCGTAATGGACTTGCCATGATCGGCGATTAGCTGCGGTCGATGATTGAATGTGTCAATGTGCGAAGTGCCGCCGGTCGAGTAAAGGAAGATGACTCGGTCGGCCATCGCGGTGTGGTGGCCGTTTCGCGCAGCAAGCGGATTGTCCGGTGCCGCTTGAAGCTCGCTGCACATCCCGGCGAATGCAACTGCTCCGAATCCACCAGAGGCGCGGCTTAAAAAATCGCGGCGTGTTTGTGATTGATTCATCGTGTTCTTGTCCAATTTGGGACATCAATTGTTTGCAGAATGAATTGACGACAGGCCAAATGCCTAACCTCGCGCTAATCGACATATAGAAACGCATTGCTCGTCAACAACACTCTCGCCAGCGCTGACCAGGCTGCAATATCCTTGTCAATAGTCGCTTCGCTGCCTGCGAGTTTCTCCCGATAGGCCGACACAAACGTGAGGGCATCGTGGAGAACGGCATCTTCCGGAATTTGACCATGTGCTGTTTCGAAAGCCCATCGCATTTTCGCGTTGTCGTCACCGGATTCGGATACCACGCGACGCGCAAAGCCGTCGGACGCCTCGTGGACAAAGGGCGAATTCATCAGGAACAGGGCTTGTGTCGGAGTCGTTGTCGGTTGTCGAGTTGCAATACTTTGGTTGGGATCCGCAGCATCGAACAACGCGAGGTACGGATGCCGTCGGTTTCGCTGCACCATCAAGTAGACGCTGCGATGGTTTGAATCGTAAACCGCGTGGAATGGATTGTGGATGGTGAACGCCCATGTATCCACCGCAGGAAACGGATGAGATTCTGGCACGTTGCGATCAAGTCGACCACTGACGGCAAGCATGGCGTCGCGGATCGATTCGGCATCCAGCGAGCGTCGTGAATACCGCCAGTGCCAGCGATTGCCGGGATCGGCCGCGAGGTTCGCTTCGTCGTCAACGCTGGCCAGTTGGTATGTTCGCGAATTCATGATCAACCGATGCAGAGACTTCACCGACCAATCCGATGCAATGAATTCACCGGCTAGCCAGTCGAGCAACTCCGGATGTGTCGGTCGCTCGCCGCGCGAGCCAAAGTCGCTGGGCGTTGTGACGAGCGCTTCGCCAAAATGCCACTGCCAAACGCGGTTCACGAAGACGCGGGCTGTCAGAGGGTTAGTGGGCCGAGTGATCCAATTCGCCAGTTCAAGTCGACCACTGCCAGAACCAGCAGGAACAATTTCGCCACCGAGCACTTCAAGATTCCGGCGCGGGACTTCGTCGCTGAGCCGATGTGGCTCGCCACGCAACTGCAGACGACTATTCGTGGGCGAACCTTCGGCGACTCCATACGCGACCGGATATGACAGCTCCGTCGCGACAGCTTGCCGACGTTCCGTTAGTGTCTTGATCTCGACATCGAGCGCTGCCATCCTTTGTTGAGCGTCTGGTTCTACCGATCGAGGAGCGATCGGCCCTGAATCGGGCGTACCAAATGCTGTTTCACGAAGTCCGAGGTTGTCGAGGTCTCGTACACATGCTGCTCCCGCAACATGCCCAAGTCCGTCACAGATAAAGCAGTCAATGACACCGTCCCAGTTTGGTCCCGTCTGCTTATCTTGAAAGGCTGTCAGGTCATCCCGTGTGCCAACGATGCCAGTGTATGTTTTCGCGGCGGGGTCAATCGTCAGCCGCAGCGTGTACCAAGTGCCAGGCGTGATCTGTCGAATGACCTCCCAATTGGATCCGTTGCGAATCGCAAATTCCATTGCTGTCACGCTGCATTCAACCGCCAGCGACTCAACAACACCGCGACCAACGAAGAATCGAAATGCGCCCTTCTCATTCGCATCGACTGCTCGAAAATCGATCGTGAAGTGCATCTGTTTGTCAGGCGCTGGCCGCAAGCCGTTTTCGAAAACGTATCGCAGGCCGTCGTTTGGTTGGCCGCTTCCGAGCCGAACGCCCAATTTTCCTTGAGGGTGAATATGGTCGAACGGACTCTGTGCCTCGGCGGTCACCTCGATCGGCCCTGCGCTGAACCAGGGTTTGCCGGGCGGTTTTCCGGACTGCTGGGCCTCAAATCCCAGGTCCACTCCACCCGTCTGAGAATCTGGGTCAAGTTCCGACCGCTTGCGTTTGAGTGCAGCGATGTCATTATCGAGGCGAGCGAGTTCTTCGGCCTTCGCTTTCTCCAGTTTTGCAACTTCATCGGGAGGCACCAGTGGCGGAAAGTGCGCAGGACGTTTCTGCTCTTCGCCGCCAGGAAACGCCCACTGCGTGCTTTCCATGATTCCATACAGTGCATAGTAGTCAGCGGCTGAGACGGGGTCGTATTTGTGATCGTGGCATCTTGCGCAGCCCAATGAGAGTCCCAGCAGAGAACGACCGACCGAATCAATGGCATCGCCAAAGTCCAGATACTGATAGTCGGGCGACGCCTTGTATCCGTAGCGTTTTCCGATTGCCAAAAATCCCGTCGCAGTGACTCGATCGGCATACTCTTCAGCCGGGCCTTCGAGAGCAAGGATATCGCCAGCGATCTGATCGCGGACGAATTCGTTGAAGGGTTGGTCGCGGTTAAAAGCGTCGATCACCCAATTGCGATACTTCCCTGCTTCGCGCACCGGATAGTCGGCTCCATCGCCCGCCGTGTCGGCATAGCGAGCCACATCAAGCCAATGTCGTCCCCAACGTTCTCCGTAGGCAGGCGACTGAAGAAGTCGATCGACCACTGTCTCAAAAGCGTCGGCAGATTCATCGCGTAGAAAGGCATCGATCTCATCGGGTGTCGGCGGAAGTCCAGTCAGATCGAACGTTGCTCGGCGAATCAGGGTGCGTCGATCGGCGTCGGCGACGGGCGACAACTCGTGTTTCTTCAACTCAGCGAGAACAAACGCATCGATTGCATTCCGCGACCAGCGATCCGCAACGTCTTGCGGTGGGGCGACAACTTCCAGGGGTTGGAATGACCAAAACGCCCGAGACTGTTCGAGAGTCATTCGTTTCGAAATTGCTGCGGCTGATTCACGTCGAGGATCAGGCGCACCCCGTTGGACCCATGCTTCGAGATCCGCGATCTCTGCCGCTGTCAGTTTTTTATTGTCAGGTGGCATTTGTAAGTCGGGGTCATCATGTCGCACGGCCTGAATGAGTAAGCTCTTATCAGGCTCGCCCGCAATAATAGTTTCACCTCGATCACCACCGCGCATCCACGCGTCGCGTGAATCTAGCCTCAGCCCACCCTCTTGTTTTTTTTCACCATGACACTCCAGACAGTGCTTGACCAATAATGGTCGCACGCGTGCCTCGAAGAAGTCGTCATCGCTTTCCGCGCGACAAACAGATGTGATGAATAAAATGCATAGCGTTAAACATGTCGTAACGCACGGCCGCGTCATTCTCACGAACTTACTCATTACATAACTCATGCCGAACGACTTTCAAGAAAAGGGCGATATCGTCTGGCGACCGCTCGCGTACACATGGTCCCGGTTGAAGTCGGCGTGATTTTTACCCATGTTCACGACAGCAGCTCATTTCGCACTCGTCCGGTGCCGGCGATAGGGTGAGGTCGGCCTTGTTGGTCGGGGACGGTGGTGGATTCGTCGTAGCCTAAAAGGTGATAGGCTGTGGCCTGCATGTCTTTCGGGGAAATTGGGACATCGGCCACGTCGCCGCCGATTGAGTCTGTCGAGCCGACAACTCGGCCGCGTGCCATGCCTCCACCAGCAAAGACCGACGAGTAAGCTCGCGACCAGTGATGACGGGCTCCACCGGTTGGCTTGGAATCGATTTGCGGTGTACGACCATGCTCGCTGGTACACAGAACCAGCGTTTCGTCCAGCAAGCCTCGATCATCCAGATCATTGATTAACGCGGAATAGCTTTGATCAAAGACTGGCAGAAGATAATTTTTCAGGCGAGGAAAATGATTCGAATGAGTATCCCAGACAGACGCGCCGTGTGGTCCGAACGGATCCCAGAAAACAGAGACAAATCTGGCTCCTGCTTCCACCAGACGCCGCGCGGCGAGCATTGACTGACCGAACAATGTCATGCCGTAGCGATCGCGCAGCGAGTTCGATTCCTTGCTGACATCGAGTGCCTGACGAATGCGATTGGAGCCGATAAGCGATAAAGCCCGCTGCTGATGATCGTTGTAATTTCCGATCTCCAGTGCGCGATCCATCATGGGGCGATTTGCGTCGAACTGCTGCAGCAGATGTACGCGAGCATCGAAGCGAGATGTTGAAAGCTCGGGAGGAAGCTGGCATCCTTCGGACAATTGAAACTGAGATGCTCTACGTATCCCGGCATGTGGGTCGAGGACGTTCTCTGTCTGTCCGTCGGCATTAAGTTTCGGTACGACCACCGTTCCGGTTCCGTCGAAATCGGACCAGAAAGGATCGAAGCTGTTTCCAAGGAACGCACCATAAGGACCGGCTTGAGTGGTCGAACTGCCTTTCGAACAGAATCGCCACGGCAGACCGATATTTCGCGGCAACGCCGGCGATCGTTCTCCTAAACGGCGGCCATCCAGATAATCCACGACGGATCCCATGAACGGCCATTGCTGAGGATCCCGTGGGCTGGTTTCCAGGGGAATGCTGTAGGTCGGCATTCCAGTCATCACATAAGCACAGCAGTGAATGGGATACTCATGAGTCATCGAGCGAACGACGGTCAGTTTGTCCGCCATGCTCGCGATCTGTGGCAACCCTTCACAGATCTGCAGACCCGGGACCACGGTGTCGATGGCCTTCATCTCTCCCTGAATTTCAGAGGCCGCTTGTGGCTTGGGATCGAATGTTTCGTGTTGTGGTGGAGATCCGAACAGGAATACAAAGATGCAGGCTTTGGCTTTGCTGCCGGGAATTGCTGCGGCGGGTGAAAACGGTGATGCAGAAACCGGCATTCCTGCATTCAGCCCAAGCGCGCCGATTCCGCCGATGTGAAGAAGATCACGACGCGTGATGCCATTGCAGAGCGTTTTCCGGCTGCCGGAAAGATTGAGCATCGGCGATCTCCAGGTCGTGTATGAGTTGAAGTCTCCTGTCGGCGGAGCGACAGGTGTACTGTACGCCCGTCGCTCCGTCGACGGGAAGAGTCGCAGACCGCTTATCCTACGGCAAAAAGTGCACAGAATCCAGATTCATCAGGCCGCCCGCCTGATTCGGGTGAGTAAATCGGACTATCAAATCATGTCGACCTTCTGCCGGCATGAGATCAATCGTTCGTTCGTAAAACTGTTCCCATTGGCCGTTCACTTCGATTTCTGTTGACGCCAGCAGCGGTCCGTCCGGTTGATCGAGTCGCACTTCGATGGATCCACCGGAACCTGCGGAGGCTATCTTCAGGGTTACACCATGAATCTGATCCAGTGACATGTTTGCGAATCGCAGGTAGTGACCATGATTGATGCCTCCGATGAACTTTCCGCCTCCGGCATTTCCGGAACCCAGAATCTGTGGCCCCTGGACTTCATCTGCCGTCTCGGCTTCGACAAGACGCTGACGTAGATAAAGAACGGCTGATGCATTGAGGGCCGGAATCATCCCTGCTCCTCGATCCGAATAGTTGGCCTCGAGTTTGTAATGCCCGGGCTTCGCAGCTTCTTCTGCTGAGACTGGAATCTCGTTGTTGAACCCCGGGAAGACTCTGACGAGACCTGTCGGTTCAAGACTGTAAATCCAGCCCACCATCTCTCGGATCTCATCAAGTGTGTGATGCGAATGAGGAATCATCGGGACCTTCCCCCAGACTCCGGTTGAGCCTTTGATGACTCGTTGAACAGAAGCTTCGAGTGCTCCTTCTTTGCCTCGATACTTGTTCGCAACTTCCAGCAGCGGAGGACCGACGCGTTTCTGATCCACCGCGTGACAGTTAAAACAATCGCTGCCCTTCATGCGACGCATGCCCATCGGGCCCTGATCAGCAGCTTCTGGACTGCCGTTGGCGGAAGGCACAGGCCCCGGAGAGAAAACTGCATTCACGGATACTCGGCCGGGCGATTCGGGATCGATCGGTTCCGCATGTCCTTGATCGATCTGTTCGTCGTCGTTTGTTCCATCCTCAACATCGGCAACAACCAGTTCGTAGCGAATTGGTTGTTGAGGATCGAAGAAGTCGCCAGGCAGAGGCTTCGCAAATCGAATCGTCGGACGTTCGTTGCCAACAAGTACCGGGACTGCTGAGGACTGGCTGGCTCCCTGCGAATCCGTCACAACAAGTTCAACGTTGAAGACACCCGTGTCGTTGAGTGTGACTTTAGGGTCTGCTTCATTCGAAAGTACTTTTGGAGTTGCTGATGGTTCGGCTGTGTTAATCAGACGCCACTCATACTTCAAATTGTCGCTGGCGTCTTTGTCAAAAGTGCCTTTGCTCGACAGGGAAACCTCCAGAGGTGCACGGCCGATATTGTTTTCGACGGAGGCGACTGCGATTGGAGGCCGGTTGCCTCGAACATAATCGATCCGCACAAGACGAGCATCTGCGTTCACTCCCCAGGTTTCCCCGTATTCCATAACGTATAGCGAGCCCTCAGGACCGAAAGTCATGTCGACGGGACGCACGAATTTGTGTTGCGGCATGAAAGGTTCGATCGACTTCACGTCGCCCTGCTCGTCCAGATGAACCAGTTTGATCCAGTGGCGAGTCCATTCATAGATGAACAAACAACGGTCGCAACCCGACGGGAATTTGGCCTTTGAATTCAACGCTTCGTTGTAGTGATAAACCGGCCCTGCACACGCCGAGCGTCCTCCGGCGCCGAGCTCTGGGAATTTTTCGGAGGCACCGTACGGATAGTAGATCAATGCCGAAACTGGCGGCGGCAGAATCTTTTCGCCGGTGTTGTTGGGAGATTCATTCTTTGGGCCAGCCAGGTCGTATAATGGGCCAGCCGTGTTCGTCGCAAAGTCGTAATCTGAGTACGGCAGGTTGTTCGCGATGAAATAGGGCCAGCCAAAGTTTCCTGCCTGGCGTGCCTGATTGATTTCATCGTAACCACGTGGACCACGTTCGTTTTCGCCATTGGCGTCGGGACCAACTTCGCCCCAATAAACGAATCCCGATTCCGAATCGACCGTCATTCGCCAAGGGTTGCGACAACCCATCGCATAGATTTCCGGCCGGCCCTTGGAGCCGTCTTTGGGAAACAGATTGCCATCGGGGATCTCATAGCTGCCTTCCGGTGTTGGACGAATTCGCAGGATCTTGCCGTTGTGGCTATTCGTATTCGCGGATGATTTCTGAGCATCCCAGGGAGCACGCTCCGGTCGCTCGTCGATGGGTGCATAGCCCTGTGAGTCGCCGTGAGGATGAGTGTTATCGCCCGTCGCAATGAAAAGCTCGCCGCGAGGTCCGAAGTGAAGTGAGCCGGCATGATGACAACACTCTTTACGCTGCTCCTCAAACTTCAGCAGGAGCTTCTCAGACTCCATGTCGAGTTTCCCGTCACGCAGCGTGAAGCGGCTGATGTGCTGTCCAGAGAATGTCGGCGGTGAATATTGAAGATAGATCCATTGTGTCTCTGAAAAGTTCGGATCCAGAGCCAGGCCCAGCAGACCGTTTTCCTGCTCCGTTGTAATGGTTAGTTCACCCACGAGCGACACTTGATGTGTCACAGGGTGCAGAGCCTTCAGCTTACCGTTCAGTTCAAT
Source organism: uncultured Planctomycetaceae bacterium (assembly GCA_903823635.1). Classification (GTDB taxonomy): domain Bacteria; phylum Planctomycetota; class Planctomycetia; order Planctomycetales; family Planctomycetaceae; genus SXXK01. Next base: position 1,247 of record CAIJTV010000644.1, on the reverse strand, counting down.
AAAGTAGATCGTTCCGTCAGGTGCAACGGCGAGCTCCATCGGTTGAATCAGACCTGTAGCCAGAACGGTCGCCTCGAACCGACTTGGGTCCATGGAGGATTCATCGGCTGCCGTTATTCCATTGAACGACAGGCTGACAACCGCGCACAGGCAAAGATGAATCAGAATACCGGGAGCACGGTTATAGGTAGCAGGCATGATGGTGTTGGGCAGGTGGGTTTTCGGTGAGATCCGGCGACCGTCTTCGTGATTAAAGAGTGTTCGCATGGCTGCGACCGGATATTGAAGGTCAGCATGTTAGAGCCAATTTGCGGCCGATGCGAATGAATTCGCCCGTGGCTGGTTTTGCAAGACAGAGCGATGAGGGGATTCGCAGCTGTTTAAAGCCGGAGTTGGTTGATCCTGCCGGCGATGACGACTTTCCCCTCGTCTTGCGTTACGCTTCGATGTCAAGCGGGCATGTTTGGTCGCCGGGAACAATTGTTCATCTTGAAGGTCGTCAGTGGAAACAAGAGTTATCCAGGTCAAGGTTAAGCCGAACTCTCGAGTCAGTTCATTCGAACAGGCTGAGGATGGTACGTGGCTTGCCAAACTGAAATCTCCACCGGTGGATGGCAAGGCGAACGAAGAGCTGATCGCATTGCTCGCAAATCACTTTGAATGTCGCAAGGTGGACGTGTCGATCAAGAGCGGAGCGTCAGGGCGAATGAAACTGGTTCGAATTGAGACGGAGTGACGACACGAGCGACAGACGAGACATCTTCCTGCTGGCACTTCTGGATTCTTTGTTCGGTCACTAGCATGCGTGGAGAAGTTCGTACTCACATTGTTTGATCGGACCCGACCTCATGCGACATGTGATTCTGAGTTTTCTCTGTCTTGTCGCAGCCATTGCCTACATTCAGCGAGCCGCGTTGAGCGTACCCGCGTTGGAGGTGGCGAGAGATTTTGGTGTACCTGAAGAGTCACGTGCAACAGTCATGGGCTGGGTGCAATCAGTCTGGTATCTGGGATATGCATTGCTGCAGATGCCAAGTGGATGGCTGGCCGATCGTTACGGCAGCCGGATTACTCTGGCTGGACTCTGTGTGCTCTGGTCGCTGCTTACGTTTCTCACCGGATTGAGCTTTGGAATCGTGTCGCTGGCCGTCATCTGGTTTCTGATGGGAGCCGCGCAGGCTGGAGCGTTTCCGTGTGCGGCGAAGGCCATTGGACAGACGTATCCGGAGTCTCAACGTGCTCGGGCT
>CAIJTV010000643.1:0-2606 GCA_903823635.1 uncultured Planctomycetaceae bacterium | reverse complement strand
TGTCTCGGACAGGTGAACTCGTGTCCTATCTGCCAGAAAAAGCCTTGGAGTACCATTGGACTCAAAGAAGCGGAAGGATCTGTCGAGCAAATCGGCGAACTAAACGGCATACCAGCATCAACTGGAAGCGGCTGTCCAGGTATCTTCGTCATCATAGTTGCAGCATTTCGGTGGGGCTGCGGTTGAAATGATCCGCAAGATTTTGTGCTCTCCGGCGAATTGCTTCAACAACTACTCTCTATGGAGCAGCCACGGTGGAGAAACAGGCTCCATTTTTCGTGCCCCGGGGAACACTTTTCCTGATCAACGCTGGTTTGGCTCAGGCGAAGAGTCGCAGCGATTTTCTGTGGTGGCTCTTATCACTGTTCCCTGGAGCAATCACGACATTCCTGATCGTTGTGCTTGCCCCTATTCCAAAGGTCTGACGATTACAAATCCGGCTGCATCCTTTAACTAAGAGGATCACAAAGAAATGGCACAGATTCGACGCAAACGATGGTTCCGTGCTCTTGGTATAGTGGTCGCCATTGCGTTTGCTGCTCGCATCACGCTCTGGGCGACCGAGCCAACGACAACTTTACCTTCCCCACCGACGCCGGGCACATTTACTCTTGTCGTCAAATCTGGTGGTTTTGACCGTGTCGCACAGATCCACATTCCCACGGGATATAAAGCTGACCAGAAGCCTTCTTTGGTGCTGCTACTGCATGGCGGCGGTGGTGGTGCCACACACGCACTGGAAAAAGATGGATGGGCGGCGAAGCCGAACAAGGAAGGCTTCTTGATCGTCGCACCAGAGGGGCTTGGAGCACTCCCCAAACTGCCCACGAATTTCAAGATCAATCCGGCTTTGTGGAATTCGGGCCAACTCAACGCTCGTTCGCCGCGAGCGATGATTGACGACGTGGCCTTCGTTCGGGAACTGCTGGACGAGTTGAAGGAGAAAGTTCCGTACGACGAAAGCAGAGTATTCTCAACTGGCCACAGCAACGGCGGCGGTATGACGTTCAAATTAGCAGCGGACCTTTCAGAGCGATTCACGGCCATCGGTATGGTGGCTGGACGTATGGTGGTTGAAAACCCGAAGCCCAGAAAACCGCTGCCGACGCTGTATGTCATCGGAACGAAGGACCCGCTGATGCCGTTGGAAGGCGGCGAAGTTAAGTCGCCCTGGGGAAGTTGGTTGAATCCGCCTGTGGTCGAACAGCTGGCAAAGTGGGCCGCAGCCATAGGCTGTGAAACCGAGCTGAAAGTCGTTTCCGACAAAGATGGGCTGAAAAAGATGGGCTGAAAAAGGTCGAGTACCCGTCAAAAACAAGCGGCCCCACTCTGGCAGTGATTTACATCGACGGTCACGGACATCATTGGCCGGGTGGCAAAGCTGTTCTTCCTGACAGCATCATGGGACCGAACACGAAAACTCTGGACGCTACGGATACGATCTGGGAATTTTTCAATACAGTATCCGCCTCGAACAGCCAGACTCGTGAAAAGAAGTAGAGATCAACACCGTAAGCTTCAGGTGCGATATGTCTCGTCTCAGGTACAAAGCCACGTTCTTCATCTTGAGTGCCGTGGGCCTACTGGCTCTGGTCACATGGGCAGATTCCCCCAAGACAACCTTGCCATCGCCCCCGCAGTCAGGTCGATTTACTCTCGTCATCAAGTCGGGCGCCTTTGACCGGGTGGCGCACGTCCACATTCCCAAAGGATTCAAGGCCGATTCAAAGCCGCCGTTGGTACTGGTGCTTCATGGGGCGGGAGGTAGCGGCCCTTATGTTCTCAACAAGGATGGCTGGGCCGCCAAAGCCGATCAGGAAGGCTTCGTTGCCATTGCACCGGACGGGCTTCCGGCTTTCCCTCGACTTCCACCGGCCAGCGGAACCAATCCGGCCATCTGGAATTCCGGACAACTCAAGCCAAACTCGCCACGGGCTGCGGTAGACGATGTGAGCTACCTCAAACAACTTCTCGATCAACTGAAATCGACTGTCACTTACGACGACAAGCAAGTGTTCGTGGTCGGCCACTCCAATGGCGGCATGATGGCCTTTCGATTGGCGAGCGAACTTTCGGAAAGGTTCACCGCAGTCGGTGCGGTCGCTGGCTTACTCACTTTGGAAAACCCACAGCCTAGGAAGCCATTACCGACGCTCTGTCTGCTCGGTTCAAAAGACCCGCTCATGCCGATTGATGGGGGAGAGGTCAAACTGCCGTGGGGAACACGCCAGTACAAACCCGTTTCTGAATCTCTCATCAGGTGGGCGAAGGCCATCGGTTGTAAAGAGGAGCCAAAGGTCATCCTGGAGGAGGATCAGGTACGCAAGGTCGAGTACCCTTCCAAATTGAACGGCCCAACGTTGACAGTGCTTTATTTGGAAGGACATGGCCATCACTGGCCGGGCTTCAAGTCGTCGCTACCTGATCAATATGTCGGGCCTTATTCAACAAAGTTAAATGCAACGGATTCGATGTGGGATTTCTTCCAGAATCACTCTCAAGCCGTCTCGCCGCAGAAACCGGAACCAAAATCCGACAATGGTGATCGCCCCAGCTTCAATTGGACAACACCGGCGATCAAGGCTGAACGGGTGCAATACCAGACC
>CAIJTV010000642.1:0-1992 GCA_903823635.1 uncultured Planctomycetaceae bacterium | reverse complement strand
TGTTTAACCCGTGGCCCGACGGCCATGTTTTTCTGCTCATGGCCTTTCGGCCAGGAGTTAAACCCTGGACAGTCCGAGACGATAGATTACGGCGATGGGCGCCCCGGTGGTCTCACTGGCGCTGGACAGCAGTCGACAGGACAGACGTCATGGTTGGCAGGAAATTGACCGGTGCATTCTTTTTCGCAACCACTCAGGCGTTCCTGGATCAGCTTTCGAATCATGCCGATGAATCGAGGATGAGAGCCGGGCGTGCCAGCTCGATGCATAGTGATCCCGTGTTCCTCACAGGCATGTTTTGCGGCATCATCAAGATCGTAAAGCACTTCCATATGATCGGAAAGAAATCCGACGGGTGAAATCACGACAGAAGTGTCGCCGCGATCCTTAAGTTCCTGCAGGTAATCCAGAATGTCAGGTTCCAGCCATGGGTCTTCCGGACGTCCGCTGCGACTCTGGTAAACCAACCGCCATTGCGAAGGCGGCAAATGGAGTGACTCTGCCACCAGGCGACAGGATTCGCGAAGCTGCTTTTCGTAGTCCGAAGTGCGGGCCATGCTCATGGGAATACTGTGAGCCGTAAACGCGATCTGAACTTTGTTCCGCTCGGACTCCGGGAATTTCTGCAGTGCGAGTCCCACTTGTTCGCTCAACACATCAATAAAATCCGGGTGGTTGTAGAAGACTCGCAACTTATCGACATGGAGCCCTGTCATCTCAGGCTGCTGCAAGGCCGCCGCGATGTTTTCTCGATACTGCCGACATCCGGAATAACAACTGAAACCCGAAGTGACATAGGTGATCGCTCTCTGCACACCATCACGTTTCATCTGAAGCATCGTGTCGTTCAGAAATGGTTCCGAGTTCCGGTTTCCCCAGTAGATGGGCAGGGAAATCTGGTGAGCATCCAGTTCCGCTCGAAGGAGCTTAATGAGATCTCGACATTGCTGGTTGATCGGGCTGATACCACCAAAGTGATAATAATGCTCGGCAACTTCCAGCAGGCGTTCGCGAGGAACTGGCTTTCCACGAAGCACATTTTCCAGGAACGGAATGACGTCGTCCGGCTTTTCGGGACCACCGAAGGAAAGAACCAGAATCGCATCGTACGGAGTTGTTGACTGGGTCACAGAATTTCTCTGAATCTCTGGCAGGGTTAAGGACAATGTGCTGGCAGATCACTATCGATTGCCGCTGAAATAATTGAAGAGGAACGGACCGCAGTCCCTGGGCTCGAAGCTTCCCGAGGCTCAGTCCGCTGCACCGCCACGAAATAAACCGATAAACCTGCAAATCGACCGAATTTTCTGTTAATCATGAATTCATTAGTAGTCTGCGGTGGCGTTCACTTTTGCTCAGTTGCTGGCTTCGCGGGCGCTTCGAGATTATCGAAGTAGTTCTTGATTCCGTCCACATAGCCCGGCGGAATCTGTTCGTTCTCGATTGCTGCCTGAACACCGGCTTTGATTTCGGTGACAGTGCTTTCGTACTTCTTCAGCTCTTCCGGATCGAAGTCTTTCTCCGTGGCGGCTTCTTTGGTTTTGATGGACAAAAGAACCTTGCCGGCCTGGATCTGGGTCTTTGACTTCTCATCCTTGTAGCCTTCCGGATCGCTGTTATCTTCATCCTGAATGGCGCCGGGAGTGTCTCGTTCCGCCTGACCATTCGTGCCACGGCCATTCATCATTTGGTTGTACATTTCTGCATAGTCAGATAACGAATTGCAGTTCTCGCACTGTTCGCCATCCAACTGACCTTCATTGTTCAGCTTCTCGGCCTGCTGCAGAGTCCTCAGAGCTTCTTCCAGTTGCTTCATGTCTTTGGCGGAACGAGCAACTTCCTGAAGCTCCTTCTTTGACAGTTCCAATGATTCTTTCAGAGCCTGCTGAGCTTCCTGTGACATTTCGTTCTCGCCCAGTTCGCCTTCGCTTTCACTGCCTTCGCTTTCACCATTTTTCTTCTGCGATGCGACTGCTTCCAGAGACTTTAACG
>CAIJTV010000641.1:0-5848 GCA_903823635.1 uncultured Planctomycetaceae bacterium | reverse complement strand
TTTTGACTCGGGAGCTGTTTGGAACTCCGATCATTATTCGTAACTTCGGGGGCACCATCCGCACGTTTCTGAATGTCTGTCCGCATCGCCATTGTCTGTTGAGTCATGAGAAAAGTGGTCACTCAAAAGAGATGACCTGCCAATACCACGGCTGGCAGTTTAACTCTGATGGTCGCACCGGAAAGATTCCGTTCGCACAGAATTTTCGGCCGATGCCTGGGGGGCCTGAGTGCCTGAAATCATTTCGCACGGAAGTGCGTGGCCCCATGATTTTTGTGACACTGAATGACGATGCTCCGGTATTAGGTGACATCCCGGGACCTCTGATTCCTGTCTGTGACGAGTTCCCTGCGGATCGATGGCAACAAGCGGACACGTGGAGCTATGACTTCAACGCCAGTTGGAAAGTAGTCGTGGAGAATACTGTGGAGGCATACCATGTTCCCACGGTGCATCCAAAGACGCTGGTCAGTTTCGGGACCGAAGAAGAAATCGAACACGTGATTACTCCGGATGGAACAATCATGCGATCACCCATCGCTTCACCCGAGTTGTATCGCCGCGTCGCCAATCGCCTTCTCTCCCTGCTGGAGCCCGGATGCACTCATCAATATCGACTGCATCATACCTTCCCCAACATCTTCATCATGCGCATTGATGCAATGTTGCAGGTGATGTCTGTTTTCCCCACGTCACCAGAGTCGTGCCATATGACTGTGCACGTGTTTGCGCTGAAAGCGGTCAAGGAAACGTTTGGATCGCGACTAATGACAAAACTTTGGGGCAAATCCAAAGTAGCTCTTATCAAGCAGGTTCTTGCCGAGGACGCTCGCCTATATCCCGACCTTCAACGAGGCATGAAGCACAGTCCGTTTCACGGCACGATCAGTACTCTTGAAGAACTTGTCTGGGCGTTTCAGGATTACGTGCGTCGCAAATGCGGAATCGAGGATGGAGAGCAATGACTCAGATGGGATCAAAATCAGATGAATGCTGAAGGTAAAGCGGACTATCTCGTTTAACGGCAAGCCGCAGGCGTCGCTGTAAGCAACGGCAGTCGCCTGCGGCTTACCGTTAAACGAAATCGCCATAGCAGGGGTGAGGTCAGAAGCGCGCCGGCGCGAGCCGGAAGACCCACATCAAAGGCATGAGCAACATCGACGTATATCAAGTCCCCATAACACCGAGCGTTTCGCCTCGCAATAATCCAAACAACACATGGCTAACTCCGATCAACTGCTGAAACAACTGGAACTTGCACGACGAGATTTGCTGGAACTGACAACCACTAATCGCTTGCTCTCGATGCCTCGCGACAGGAATCCCGGCGCGGCGATCGGTGTTTATGACGAATCAGCGGCTGACGTCTTTCGCATGCTGGTCCATGAAGGCACTGCGTTGCGCTTTGAGGAAGGCCCACTCGCTGAGAATGCGTCGACTGGTAATTCCCGTCTCAATCCCGATTCAGAACTCACCCCGCATCAGAATTTCGTACCCGCGTCGGGAAAACACAACGCCGGCGTAATCTCTGCTACGGATGATATGTTGCAAACCAGATTGACTCCGGAAGAGCTGGATCGTCGCCTTCAGGCCCTGATGGACGACAGCGCCACGCTGATGCAGGAGCAGGGCGTCAACGTGCTGTACCTGGCACTGGGATTCCTGAAGTGGTTTGAACTCGACGCCCCTGAAGCACCACGTTATGCACCACTGTTGCTGGTCCCCGTTGTGCTTGAGAAAGGTCGCTCGGGCAAACGTTACTCGTTGTCCTGGAACGACGGCGAAATTGAGACCAACCTGACTCTGAAGGTGCGACTCAAAAGTGACTTCGGGATTAATCTTCCTGACGTCCCCAACACAGACGATCTCTCACCCGCCACTTACTTTCAGGATGTGACGGAGGTCATTGCCGACCAGCGCGGGTGGGAAGTGCGAGCTGACGATATCGTGCTGTGGTGCTTCTCGTTTACTCGCCTTTTAATGTATCGAGATCTTGATCCCAATAACTGGCCGGCTGCCCGCCCCCTGCAGGATCAACCTTTAATCACTGGACTCCTGCGAGATGGCTTTCCACCCGTGGAACCTGTCTGCCGAAGCAATGAGAATATCGATCGGTTGTTCGATGCGGCCAAGACTCGGCACGTGATCGATTGCGACAGCTCTCAGTCGCTTGTGATTGAAGAAGCCGCTCGCGGAAGAAATCTGGTGATTCAGGGGCCTCCAGGAACCGGCAAGTCACAGACGATTACAAATCTGATTGCGGCGGCCGTGAGTTCCGGTAAGACGATTCTGTTTGTCTCGGAAAAGATGGCAGCTCTGGAAGTCGTCAAGCGACGATTGGATAACATCGGACTCGGCGAATTATGCCTCGAACTGCATTCTCGAAAATCCAACAAACGTATTGTTCTTCGAGAAGTTGATCGCACTCTGAAAATGGGGGCTCCCGTTCTTCCAGACGATTTGTCAGACACCATTCGACGACTCAAAGATCGTCAACAGAAGCTGAATGACTATGCGACGACGCTGCATACTCGTTTTGCCAGCAGCGGTCTGACACCTTATCAAATTCTTGGAGAACTAATCGATTTGCGAGCCGCTGCGACTCCGCTGCCCGATTTTCAGTTACCAGAAGCCGCAGACTGGGACTCCGACGAATACGCCCTGAAGCTGGAAGCCGTTACGGACCTTGCACGAGTCATCTCCGATATTGGCGATCCTAATCAGCATCCCTGGCGCGGCTCGACGCTGGATCATATCCTGCCGTTGGATCTCGAGCGCCTGCTGACCACCGCGCCGCAGCGGATGGCAGATCTTGATGGATTGACTGATGCAGTAACTGCACTCAGCCTGAAGCTTTCTGACGATGTGCCGACATCCTTGAGTTCCATTCGTAGACTCCTGCGAACCGTCGATGCACTGCTTGTTGCGCCCGAGATCGATCAGCACGCGGCGGCAAATCTGATCTGGACCGATCATCGCTACGCCATTAAAGAACTGGCCGACCACGCTCGCGCGATTCTTGAAGCGAATGAGAAGCTGCGGGGCAAGGTGACTGAGTCCGCCTGGGATCTTGATGTTGCCGAAGACTACCATGCCTACACGATGTATGGTCGATGTCTCTGTCGCATGCTCCACGCGCCGTATCGTAAAGCTCGGCAAACGCTGAAGAGTCTTCTGGCCGGGCCACAACCTGGAACATTTGAAGCACGCCTCAACATCTTTGAGCTTCTGCACAGACGGCAGATCGCTGTCAAAAAACTAGCCGAGGCCGATACTTTTGCAAGCAACGTCTTTGGGCGTTTATGGCTTGGTCCGCAGACTGATCTGAAACGCATTGCGACTTGGGAAGCGTGGGATGATGCCACGGTGAAATCGGGCGTCTCGCCACGATTCCGCTCGATGTTGGCTTCGTTGGAATCCAGGGAGGAACTCAAACGCCTTGCCACGGACGTTGCTCAAAAGCTGGATGTGTTTCTGAAAGGGTATCGTCGTCTGGGCGAATCGTTGCAACTGGATTTCTCAGTCGCTTTTGGAACCGAAAGGCCGGATCTTCACCTCGATGATCGCCCGCTCCGCGATTGGGTCTCCGCGACCGCCCACATTGCAGATTCCGTGACATCATTGGAAGACATTGCTCTGACAGAGATTCGACGGCGACTGGTGGAATGGTCAAAGAATCCAGAAGGACTTCAGCAGTGGCAGACCTATCGACGTTCAAATTCTGCTGCGGCGACTATTGGCGGCGGAGTGCTCGTGGAAAGAATCAGCACCGGCCGAATTTCTCCCAAGGATGCACCGACTGTTTTTCGATTTGCTCGGGCAGAAGCTCTCCTCCGAGCTGTCCTGCAGCAATCTGCAAATCTGGAAACGTTTGAAGGAGTTAAGTTCGAAACACTCATCGAAGAATTCTGCAGCCTCGATATTCGACGTCTGGAGATCGCTCGTGCAGAAGTCGCTGACGCGCACTGGAAGGGGATCGGACGTCCTCGCGAAGGCCACACGCCTGAGGCTGTTCAGCTGCTGAAACATGAAATGCAGAAACAGCGTCGGCATCTGCCTCTCCGCGAACTTCTCGCACGAGCTGGCACTGCTGTGCAGGCAGTGAAACCAGTGTTCATGATGAGTCCGTTGTCGGTCGCGCAGTATCTGGAGCCGGGGGTTCTTGAGTTCGACATGCTGCTGATTGATGAAGCTTCGCAGGTTCGACCGGTCGAAGCTCTGGGTGCTGCGGCTCGCTGTCGTCAAATGGTTGTGGTTGGCGATGACAGGCAGATGCCTCCGACGCAGTTCTTCGGTCGTATGCTGGGGGATACCTCCAGCGAAGAAGGTTCACTCGAAATGCAGGCGGGGGATGTCGAGAGCATTCTCGGTCTGGCGATTGCTCGCAATATGCCGCAGAGAATGCTGCGTTGGCATTATCGCAGCAAACATGAATCGCTGATCGCGGTTTCGAATCGGGAGTTCTACGACAATCAGTTGTACGTTGTTCCTTCTCCTGAGCGATCAGGCGAATTGGGCGTCAAATGGCGTTTCGTGGAAACCGGTCGTTTTCTGAAAGGCCGCAACGAAATCGAAGCCAACGTCGTGGCGGAAGCCATCATTCGCCATGCTCGAGAATGTCCGCAGTGGACACTTGGAGTTGCCGCATTCTCCGTTACTCAGCGCGATGCGATTCTGGAATCACTCGCGAAGCTGAGACGCAGCAATCTGGAGCTTGATTCATTCTTCGATCCCAACGCGGCTGATCCGTTCTTTGTAAAGAATCTTGAGAACGTGCAAGGCGATGAACGGGATGCGATTTTTGTGTCTGTAGGTTATGGGCCGGGTGAAGACGGCAAGGTTTCTCTAAACTTTGGTCCTGTGTCTGCGACCGGTGGTGAGCGTCGTTTGAATGTACTGATGACTCGTGCCAAAAGAGTTCTACAGATCTTTTCTTCGATGCATGCCGAAGACATCGATTTGACCCGCGCGACAGGACGCGGCCCAGCGGTGTTTCGTGAGTATCTGCGGTTCGCGGAGAAAGGCGGCGAGTTTGATGCCGCACGAGGCGGCCGCTCCAGCGATCGGTTTGCGGATGTCGTGGCACGTCAACTGGAGGAACGAGGATACTCCGTCGTGAAGCAGGTCGGACTGGCCGGGCTTTATGTGGATCTGGCGATTATCGATCCGGACAATTCCAGTCGCTATTTGATGGGAATTATCGTCGACGGCGAAACATGGAGTTCCGCTCGATCAGCTCGAGATCGCAATCGCACGACAGACGGAGTACTGCAGAGTCAGGGCTGGATGATTCATCATCTGTGGAGCCTTGATTGGTTCCGACGGCCGACCGAGCAGTTGCAAAAGTTGGTAGAAACAATCGAAGCGGCTCGCAACGGCAGATCCGCACCGAAAGAGACTCGACTTGCAAGCACAGTATCGGAGATCTCACGGCAGTCCGGCACGCCTGATCCCTTTTCGACATCGCTGGAGGCTGAGAATGAAAAAAAGCCCGGAGGCCGAAAGCGGGCCACGCAAGAAAAGTGATCGGTGCGAACTGCAGAGGCATAACGACCAATTTGTCTGTGGCGTTTGCGAGACGTGATTGGTTCGACCAGAATGCTGCAGGTCGTTGCTGAGATGAATCGCCCGTTGGCGGAGCGACGGGTCTACGGTACACCCGTCGCTCCGCCAACGGGACAAGATTCGCGATTTCAGCACTCAACAACTTTCGCCTCGCGGCGCCAGCCTCCCTCCTCAAAAAACTCCTCCCCAGCTTCGGCAATCCTCTGTCGTGGAGATCTCAAGATGATCACAGCCTCTGCTTCGAAAAGTACTTTTCAGGCTCAACTCCTGCTCATTTTTGCGA
>CAIJTV010000640.1:0-1740 GCA_903823635.1 uncultured Planctomycetaceae bacterium | reverse complement strand
GCCATCCTGGACTCCCGACGCCGCAACACACGAATCCGGATGTTTCGCATACTTCCGCCGATCTTGTGGATTTCGCGGTGTTTTCAAGTTCCCTCAACCGTAAGAGTGTCTGCTGCCCTCAGTATGAGGTTCTGTAATATTAGTATCGCGAAAGTAAGCATTTGCCATAAGGGTTACGGCCTCGAAACAAATAGACTGTTCGATCCGCAGGGTAGAACGAACTGCGCTGCAGGGCAAAGCCGTTTTGGAGTGTATTGTCTCATGCAGACTAAAAACTACGCAAGCCAGAGGCCAAGAGGTGGTGTTTTATGTGATGGCGATCAACGGTGAGCCTGCAAACGCATGCTCGCAATTGTCACACCCCCCTGCTCAGAGTGCACCACCCAGTCGCTGCGCATGCAAATGGGAGAACAGTTGTTCTTAAGCGAGCGATCACCCCTTCGCCAACTGCCTCAGCACCGTATGCAGAATTCCGCCGTTGCGGTAGTAGACGACTTCAACCGGCGTGTCGATGCGGCAGGTAGTGACGAAGTGGATCTGGTCGCCGTTGGGTTTCTTCGCCGTGACTTCGACGGCCTGGCGAGGCTCCAGTTTGTCGCTCAGGCGGATGTCGAAGACTTCGGTGCCGTCGAGATCCAGTGACTCGCGGCTTTCGCCTTCGCGGAACTGCAGCGGCAGAACGCCCATGCCGACCAGATTCGAACGATGAATACGCTCGAAGCTGGTCGCGATGACGGCTCGAATTCCGAGGAGATAGGTTCCCTTGGCGGCCCAGTCGCGGGAGGAGCCGGTGCCGTATTCGGCGCCGGCCAGAACGACCAGCGGTGTTCCTTCTTCCTTGTACTTCATTGCGGCGTCGTAGATCGATGTCTGTTCGCCGCTTGGGAAGTGAATCGCCACGCTGCCTTCAGTGCCAGGAGCGATCAGATTTTTCAGACGCACGTTGGCGAAGGTACCGCGAGTCATCACGCGGTCGTTGCCTCGACGAGCTCCGTACTGGTTGAAGTCTTCCGGCTTGACGCCCTGAGCCTGCAGGTACTTACCGGCTGGGCTGCTGGCTTTGATTGAGCCAGCTGGGCTGATGTGGTCGGTGGTTGTCGAATCGCCCACGGAGACCAGGCAGCGAGCGCCTTCAATCGACTCAATCGGCGAAGGTTCAACTGGCATGTCGACGAAGAACGGTGGCTCCTGAACGTAGGTGCTCTTTTCATCCCACTGGAAAATGTCGCCCGTGCTGCTCTGAATCTTCTGCCATTCGTCCGGCCCCAGAGTCGCCTTGCCGTACTGTTCGGTAAACATCTCCGGAGTCATCGACGATGCGATCGTGTCGGCGATTTCTTTCTGTGATGGCCAGATGTCTTTCAGGTAAACATCCTTGCCGTCAGAGCCCTTGCCCAGTGGCTGAGTCGCCAGGTCGATATCCACGGTGCCCGCGATTGCATAAGCAACAACCAGCGGAGGACTTGCAAGGTAATTCGCCTTCACGAGCGGGTTGACTCGACCTTCGAAGTTTCGATTACCCGACAGAACCGCCGCGGCGACCAAGTCACCCGACGTGACGGCCTTGCCAACAGCTTCCGGCAATGGACCGCTGTTGCCGATGCAGGTTGTGCAGCCGTAACCCACAGTCTGGAAGCCAAGTGCATCCAGAGCTTTGTCCAGGCCCGACTTTTCGAAGTACTCTGTGACCACTCGGCTGCCAGGTGCCAGGCTGGTCTTCTCCCAGGGCGTGCTGGTCAG
>CAIJTV010000639.1:0-2095 GCA_903823635.1 uncultured Planctomycetaceae bacterium | reverse complement strand
CGGATGATAGTATTGGCGCCTCAGAATGAAGGGGAGTTCAATTAATGAAAATCGCAGCCCTGACCTTTTCTTCCGCGTCCATGCTCGTCTCAGTTTCGATGTTGGTCTCAGGCGAACTCTGCAACGCTGCTAGTGCCCGGGCTGCGAACTCTGATCGCGCTACGACCGAGAATCGTGGTAAGGAAAAAGTCGACTTCGTTGCTGTCGGTCACCCAACGTTTGTCAGCCCACACGCGAATCCGATTGCCATCAGTGGTGATCAGGTCTTCGTGGTGAATACTCCTTCCGGTACCGTCGACATGATTGATGTCGCGACTCAGAAGCTGGTGCATCGCATTCCGGTCGGTATTGATCCAGTGAGTATTGCGGTTCGACCCGATGGGCGTGAAGTCTGGGTTTCCAATCACGTGTCGGATTCAGTCAGTGTGATCGATAACGACCGGAACAGTCCCGCGTACCTGAATGTGATCGCCACGATTCAGGAATTTGACTCGAAGCGAGCCACCATGTTTGATGAGCCCGTTGGCATCGCGTTCGCCAACAACGACAAGGCCTATGTTGCCCTGTCCTCAGAGAATCAAATTGCGGTTGTCGATGTCACAACGAGAAAGGTCACGAAGCGGCTGAAGATTCCCGCCCAGGATCCACGAGCGATCAAAGTACGCGATGGCAAGTTGTATGTCATCCCGTTTGAATCGAACAACAGGACGCAGCTTTCCGGCGGAAACAAGGATAAGATCGACGGAGACCTCGTGACCTTCGATGCGTGGGAACATTCCATCGTCCACAACAACGTGCTGTCTCTGGGACATGTTGTCGATATTGTCAAACATCCCGACGTGCCGGATCGTGACCTGTTTGTCTTCGATACCGGGACAGATAAGCTCATTGAAACCGTCGATACTCTAGGAACACTGCTTTACGGTTTGACGATTGATTCACAGGGCACAGTGTTTGTTGCGCAGACGGATGCTCGCAACGATGTGAACGGGCGAGCTGGAACAAAGAAGCATGACCTGAGCCAACTGCAGAACCGAGCTTTCCTGAATCGTATCACACGCGTACCGTTTGGCTCTGACAAAGCCGCAGTGCCAGAATTCATCGAATTGGAGCCACTGCCGCCTCAGCATCCCGAACCGGGGCAGGCATTTGCAACTCCGTTCGCCATCGAAGTCAGCCAGGACGATTCTACACTGGTCGTTTCGGCCGCCGCTTCCGACAAACTGTTCACTGTGGATGCTAAGAGCGGTGTTGTTCTGGGCCGAATTGACGTTGAAGCGATTCCTCGCGGCATTGCATTACAGCATCAGGCCGAAGGCAAGCTTGCCGCGGCATGGGTGCTGAACGCGGTCGCGAATACCGTCAGTCCCGTGGATCTCTCGAATCCCACAGCGCCGCGCGTCACGGCGACTGTCACACTGAACGACCCTACTCACCCTGCGGTGAAGCGAGGCCGGATAGCGTTCGAAACGGCAGCAGCTTCGTCTACGGGAACATTTTCCTGTGCGAGTTGTCATCCCGATGGTCACACCGATCAATTGCTGTGGGTTTTGAAAACTCCAATTGTAACTGGTGGAAATCAGATCATGCCGCGTTCGACAATGCCTGTTCGCGGACTGCGCGACACCGAGCCGTATCATTGGGACGGAGTTCCCGGCGACCCATACGGAGGAAATAACAGCGCCCACATCTATACCAGCGTCGAAGCAAATTCCGTGAAAGGTGATCCCGTCAGCAGCATCCGTCATCTGATCGATGGTGGGCTTGCATCGACGATGGCTCTTTCAGGCGAGTCTTTCATCAATGATGAAAAGAAAGTCGGGCGACTGTCTGCAGCGCAACGAGACGACATGGCAAAGTATCTGTTGACCGTTCCGTTCCCGCCAGCTCAACGTCGCCCATATACCAGCGAAGTGACTCAGCGAGCGCGCGACGGTTTCCAGTTATTTCATGTCGATGGCGATAATGATCCATCCAAGCCAAAACCGAATGTCTGTGGCGATTGTCATCGCATGCCGCATCTGGTCAGTACCAATACACCAGGCACGGGCATGGATGTGCCAACATGGCGAGGCGCTTACGATCGCTTCCTGAT
>CAIJTV010000638.1:0-1722 GCA_903823635.1 uncultured Planctomycetaceae bacterium | reverse complement strand
TATTCCTTGACCGTATCGAACCCGAGTTCCTCAGCGGCCCG
The DNA here is from genome assembly GCA_903823635.1 of uncultured Planctomycetaceae bacterium. Taxonomy (GTDB): domain Bacteria; phylum Planctomycetota; class Planctomycetia; order Planctomycetales; family Planctomycetaceae; genus SXXK01. Next base: position 1,681 of record CAIJTV010000638.1, on the reverse strand, counting down.
TTCGTCCATGTCGTCGATGTCGAGGCCTTGTTTGAAGTATTCCCGACCTCGCGTTGTGGTACCGGAGGCGAGGCGAATTTGTGCAGCGGACGCCTCTTTCTGTGGGTCAACGTGCTCGAGTCCATCCCACACGAACTGGTGGGTATAGAGGCTGACGTCGATATCCTCAGGAGCAATTCCGGAAGCCTTGGCAGCTCGAATGCGGATCCAACGATCGAACAGCCGCTCAACGACTTCATACTCAATGTCGGTGAGCTCAACCTTGTTCGACAGGAAGAAGCTCTGATGATCCAGGCGACCGGAGGCATAGTTGTAAGATGAACTGTCACCCGAGGCGATGTTGAACGGCATGTTCGTACATCGAGCAATCTCCCGCAGGAGGGCTTTGGTAAACGAGTCGTACTCGGAATTCGGAGCTGCCGACAAAAACTGCTTCAGTTTTGCCCCAGTCGGCAGAGTCATCATCATGCGACGGGCAATCGGGAAAGACATGAACCAGTCTTCCTCGCCCCACGGCGACAGCGTCTTGCCGTCTGTGTCATTCTCGGCCTCTGTCTCGAGGACGGCCGACAAGCTCGCCGCTGTTTCGATGTTGCCGATCGTCGCCAGTGTCATCCGGCGATAGAGAGCAAACAGCGGCATCGCCGGAAGCCATTCCGAAACGCCGCGACGCTGTCCGGGGCGATCGCGACGGAACAGATGGCACATGAACTTCCGATCGACGAACTGCGGCTTTTCGTAGACGTTGATCCACCACAGATTGTCGCCGGGATGATGCTCGAGAACAGGATACTCGACCGGGTTTTCGTATTCGTCGAACACAATCCCGCCGGCACCATGACGATCATTGAACGCCTGGACGCGAAGATCTTCAATCTGATCGCACTCGATCGTAAGCAAGTCGAGCGGGATCCCGGTGTCCTCACCGACGGCCGGATTGTAGGCCATAGCGGCAAATGACTCTCCGTCGCCCTTTTTGGCCATGACCAGCGTCCGCAGCTTCTCAGCCAATCGGATTCGTTTTGTCCATCGCATCCAATCCTGTTCAATTTCGCGATTCGCCTTGCGGTCGATCTTTCCGTTTGGACCGAGCATCAGCATCTGCAGCTTCGGGCCGGTCCCAATCAGGTAGTTGGCAGCGGTCTGGAGCATCCCAGACAGATAAGAGTTCTGGTACCGCTCATGGCGGACTTTCTCTCGAATGTGTTTCCGGACCGCACTGCTGGCCGCCGCTCTGGCGCTCAGGGCGTTGCAGCCGGCGAAGTGGTCTGCCAGCTCAGGCATCCGCAACGCATCATCGTAGGCCGCGCTCAGCGATCCCTGATTCGCGGACCGCTCGATATTCCGCAGATACGGTTTACCGTCCGGACCGAGAATCGGTGATGTGGCATGAGTTTTTTCGCCAACGACGTGCATCACTAATCCCTTTGAATACCACGATTGCTGAATGGCTGCAGACCAAAGAAGCCCGGCTTCACCGGCCCTTTACGTCGCTTTTCGCGAATTTCGATGTCCTGGAGCACCTTCAATGCGTTGGCCTGCTCCAACGTCGATTCGAAAGTGCACGACCCTTCGTCACCGGTCGCCGATTTGACGGCATCACCATTGACGATACGCGAGGTCAAATTCGATGCGAGATTGTTGAAATCAAGAGCCATTTAACACCTCCGGCCGACACGAG
>CAIJTV010000637.1:0-3886 GCA_903823635.1 uncultured Planctomycetaceae bacterium | reverse complement strand
CTCATTCGCTTCCAACGTCAGGCTAGTCTCCTGAGATAGTGCTTCACCGATGCGGATCGGTCTGCCAAGCGTTGTCTGTTCCCGATCACTGATATACCTGCATCGAACCGTTGAGTAGTTTGCCCAAGTCCGTCATATAGAGGAAGGCAAGGAATGGTTGTCATAAACCAGGAATCAACTCCGCCGGAGACTCTATCCCCGGCAGCCCAGAACGCCCCTGCGTCGGCTGTGTCTTCGCTGCCCAATGTGGTCAAAGTTCAGAAGAAGTTTTCTTTGCCTGGGATAGGTTTGTGTCTGGCGTCGAGACCTGACAAGTCATTGATCTATACCGGGCTGTCGGACTTTTCGATCGTGCGGATCGATGTGGCGGCTGAGAAAATCGAACCGGCTGTGATCGGAAGCAATGGTCACTCCAGCTATGTTATGGGACTGGTTCGATGCGGAGATACGCTGGTGTCCGGTGGCTATGACTGCTCTTTGATCTGGTGGAATGCTGACACGGGTGAAACGATTCGCCGAGTCAGCGATGCGCATGCTCGCTGGATCCGAATGCTGGCTGTAAGTCCCGATCAGAGTCGTATCGCCAGTGTTGGCGACGACATGAAAACAAAGTTGTGGGATGCGGCAACGGGAGAATGTCTGGCGACCTGGGGAGATTATGAAACTCGGACTCCGCATGGTTTCCCATCCATGTTGTATGCAACAGCGTATTCGCCGGATGGCAAATGGCTAGCGACCGGTGATCGGACCGGACGAGTCCTTGTCCGCGACGTCAGTAACGGCCAGATTGCTGCGATGCTGGAAACGCCCGTGATGTACACGTGGGATCCAACAGCTCGCCGCCATTCGATCGGTGGAGTTCGCTCCCTGGCATTCTCAAACGACTCAGCGCAATTGGCAGTCGGAGGCATGGGAAAGGTTGGCAATATCGATCATCTGGAAGGTGTTGCTCGCATCGAAGTCTTCAACTGGCAAACGAAAGAGCGACGTCTGGAAATTGAAGACAATAAGCACAAAGGGCTTGTAGAGTCTCTGCAATTCGGTCCGGGTGATACGTGGCTGGTTTCGGCCGGTGGTGACAATAGTGGCTTCGCGAGTGTCTGGAATATGACTGACGGCAAGGTACTGGCTCAGGATCGCGCTCCGATGCATATTCATGATTTCGAGCTCAGTACAGATGGTCGATCAATCATCGCGGTTGGTCATCAGGAAGGTGCCGTGATTGATTTGTTTCAGGCGTAGTCTTTTCGAGAGATGACCAGAACAGTAGCTGAACTCGTGAGAGTTCAGAAGCTCCACCGAATTCTTACGAATTCGGCTACCATCAAGTTTCTAACGCGGAAAACATTGTTCCCCATGTCTGATCAGGAACAATTCCTGGATGTGATCGATCGCGATGAAGCGGAGCGGAGATTTCGCAGTGCTCTGACACTTAACCCGCTGGGGATTGAAAAGATCGCTGTTCGTGATGCGTTGGGGCGAGTGCTCGCGGACAACGTGATTGCTCGCGTCGATGTGCCCTCGTTTGATCGGTCGAATTTTGATGGCTACGCAGTTCGAGCCGTCGATACTCAGTCGGCCGGTGAGCTTGTACCTCGTTCGGTCCTGTTACTAAGCGAATCGCTGGAGGCCGGTAGGGCTCCAACGATGGAACTGGCACCAGGGCAGGCTGTGAGTATCTCTACCGGAGGCATGTTGCCTCGCGGGGCTGATGCGGTGCTGATGGTTGAGCATGCAGAAGAGCTGGACGGCAAGGTTGTGATTCGTCGCTCTGTCACGCCGGGCTTCGGAATTTCGTTTGCCGGGACAGATATCGCCGTCGGTGAAACTGTTCTGCGCTGCGGCACGGTGTTGACCAGTCGTGAGACCGGAGTGTTGGCCGCGTTGGGTGAAGAGTACGTCGACGTCTGGCGGCGACCAGTCGTCACGATCATCTCGACAGGCAACGAAATTATTGCCCCCGGTGACGAGATGCGGCCCGCTGCGGTCTACGATTCGAACTCACAGGTGCTGGCCGATGCGGTTCGCGAGCAAGGCGGTGTTGCGATTTTTGGAGGCATCATTCGCGACGACGCCGATCGCCTGCGCGAAGGGGTTCACGAAGCTCTGCGGACCTCGGATCTGGTTCTGCTTTCCGGTGGAACCAGCAAGGGACGCGGCGATTTGTGTTACCGTGTTGTTGCGGAATTTCGCGATCCCGGGATCGTGGTCCACGGCGTTGCCCTGAAGCCTGGTAAGCCGATTTGCATGGCGGTGACTCAAGGAAAACCGATCGTCATTCTGCCCGGTTTCCCAACGTCAGCCGTGTTTACATTTCATGAGTTTGTCGCGCCTGTAATTCGAGTTCTGGCCGGTCGACCGTCTGAGCCGCAGGAAGAACTGACTGCATCAATGGCGGTGAAAGTGAATTCGGAAATTGGTCGGACTGAGTATCTGTTGGTGGGGCTCGTGAAGACCGACTCGGGGTACTCGGCCTTTCCCATGGGCAAGGGATCCGGATCAGTCACCACGTTTAGTCGAGCTGACGGCTTTGTCACGATACCGCGGCACACAGAGATTGTTGAATCCGGAACGTCGGTTCGCGTTCGCTTAATTGGCCGAGGTCATCAGCCGGCCGATCTGATTGTCATCGGCAGTCATTGTGTGGGGCTCGATTATTTACTGACCGAGCTTCAGCGCCGAGGGATCACATCGAAACTTCTGACGGTCGGAAGCACAGCCGGTCTTCAGGCGGCGAAACGAGGTGAATGTGATGTTGCGGGTATTCATCTGCTGGACAGTGAAAGCGGAATTTATAACGGTCCGTTCCTGAACGATGCCGTGACCCTGATTGATGGTTATGTTCGCTCGCAGGGCATTCTGCATCGACGCGGCGATACGCGGTTTGAAAATCGAACACCGGAAGAGATTGTCTTACTGGGGGCTTGCGATTCTTCGACCGTGATGGTCAATCGCAATCAGGGCAGTGGCACGAGAATCCTGATCGATCGATTGTTGGCTGGGGCAACTCCTTCTGGCTACGCAGTTCAACCCGGCAATCATAGTGCTGTCGCCGCGGCGATCGTGCAGCATCGAGCCGACTGGGGTGTGGCGATCGAAACGATAGCCCGCAGCAATGATCTTGGTTTCGTCCCGATTCAGGATGAACACTATGATTTTGTTGTGCCGAATGCTCGTCGGAATCGTCCAGAGGTCTGCGCATTTGTTGAGCTGTTGCAAGACGAGGCGACCCAGGAGAAGCTGGTAGAGTTAGGGTTTCGGGGCGCCGTGAACTCTCCAAAGGCTTCTCCTTAACTAAATCGCCCGCCAATAATTGTTCACCGTTAAGGCTGTCCGCGTTATCAGATGCAATGCCGCAATGAGTTTCCTGAACTTCAGTGAGGTGAAATCACAACCCGAAACGTGAGTGAGGGATCCCTTATCAGAACGCTGATCCCTCGCTGGTGCTTCGGGTCATGATTAACGCAATGTTTCGCCGGGTGGTTGATCCGAACTGCCTTGCTGGCGTTTATACGACAAAGATTGTCAGGGAATTCCGTCAGAAATCAGGAGGGTTTATGGCCCATTTGGTGTACTGGCGCGTCTCACCCGTAACCTGCAAAAACTGCTGTTCCACAAAAAACGGTTTCTCACATAGACTCCCAGCGTCAGAGGACGGCGGGATCGCGGGCGATATGTGAATTCCGTCGGGGGCCAGGGAGTGTCTACCTGCTGACACACCGAATCGGAACAGGACCACCAGGGAAAGGAACCCGCCATGCAAGCTCCGCGAACTCCGGAATTTTGCCGCGCGATAGTGACCGCGCTGCTCACTGTGACCATTGCTTCATCCGCGATGGCTCAAACCAGTCGCATCAGCCGCACGGAAGCCGATTTCAATGATTTG
>CAIJTV010000636.1:0-5417 GCA_903823635.1 uncultured Planctomycetaceae bacterium | reverse complement strand
GTTCTACGAAGACGGTCAGGTCGGATTCTTCTCTGCTCATCGCTTTCCCTTTTATCCGGGCACTGGTCGCAAAATAGAAACCGGCCGAGGCGCAGGGCTTGGGACGACCTTTAATCTGCCGCTGCAGTTCGGGACTTCTCGAAAGGATTATCTGTCCGCGTTTGAAGGCATGCTGACCGACGCCGCGGATCATATGAAACCAGAACTTCTGATTCTGAGCGCCGGCTTCGATGCTCATGCGGACGATCCGATTGGCTCGCTGGGACTTGAGACCGAAGATTTCGAAACGCTGACGAAGCTGGTTCAACAAGTCGCAGCGACACACGCCAACGATCGTCTCGTCAGCATTCTTGAAGGCGGCTACAACCTTCAGCGTCTGGCAGAGTGTGTGGAGTTGCACTTGAAGACGTTGTTGCCGAAGTAGTGTGAGGTTGATTGGTCTGACTGCTCTCTTTAGTGAGCGGCACGTTGATTTAATCGTTTAACGGCAAGCCGCAGGCGTTGCTGCTGGATTTCGCCTCCGCCTACGGCTCGCCGTTAAACGAAAACGATCAATACACGATTAAATCGACGCCCGTAGCACCATTCCGCTCACTCAGCCAACACCCTCGGGCTTCAGCCCGAACTCTCCGCTTGACGTGACGAACGAATTCGCTACTCTTTGCCGATCTAGCGAATTCATTCGTCACATTTCCGGCAGGAGTGAATCATGGCACGGGCGGTTTCCAGTCAGCCGACAGAAGTCGAGCTGCAGATCCTTCGAATTCTCTGGGAAAGCGGTGGCTCGACGGCGCGGGAGGTCCACAACGGGCTGACGGAGATCAAGGGCACGACGTATTCAACCACCGTCAAGATGTTGTCCGTGATGCTCGAGAAAGGTCTTGTCAAACGCGATGAGACAGTGACCCCGCAGGTTTACCGCGCGGCGATGAGCCAGAAGGTGACTCAGAAGAGAATGCTGGGCGACCTGATCGAGAAGGTTTACAACGGCTCGGCGATGAGTCTCGTGCTGCAGGCGTTGTCATCCGGAAAAGCGTCGGCGGATGAGCTGGCGGAAGTTCGCAGAATCGTCGACGAGCTGGAAGGGAAGAAGCCATGATGCCGATTCAGGTGGTGGTCGTTCCGGTTTGGGTTGAACGTCTGGGATGGATGCTGGTGCATTCGCTGTGGCAATTGGCGATCGTGGCCGTACTGGCTGCGGTGTTGCTTCGATTGCTGCGAAATCGATCGGCTCGGATGCGGTACGCGATGGCGGTTGCGATGCTGGCCTTGATGGCGGTAGGGCCAGTGGCGACGTGGTGTTTGGTTTCTGTAGAGCCAGTTCCCCTGAGGATGGCGTCGCAGACTGAAGAACAAACGGAGGCTGGGCGAGAAGTGGCTTCAGTGGTACAGAGGCCTGTGACCACCGAGGCAGGCTCGGTGGGGTTTGGGGATGTGCGGCCCGTTGAGGCTATGCTGATTCCTTTGGCTGCTGAGGCGGGACATGTGAAGGCCTCTGCACAGACTTCCGAAGTCAGCATCGACGCCACCAGTGAAACGTCAGCCTCAGCTTTGCTGCTAGATCGGAAGCCAGCATTGATAGTCACTCTCGTCCGCGACTCCATCGAGAAAATCGCTCGGTCGATCAAACCACATTTGCCAATTCTGGTCGGAGTGTGGTTATTGGGAGTACTGATTTGCTCCATCCGTCCCATCTGGGGCCTATGGATTCAGTGGCGATTGCGTCATACAGGTTTGCAGCCCGTGCCGGAGTCGATTCAATCAACCTTGAATACGCTGATACAAAAACTGCGACTTACGCGCGCTGTGCGAATTGCCGAGTCCGCTCTGGTCAAAGTCCCGCTGGTTGTTGGCTATGTCCATCCGATGATTCTGCTGCCGGCGAGCGTCATCACAGGGCTGACGTCTTCACAACTGGAAGCCGTTCTGGCTCACGAGCTGGCTCATGTTCGCCGTCATGACTGGCTGATCAATACGCTGCAAGTGATTGCGGAGACATTGCTGTTTTATCATCCCGCAGTTTGGTGGCTGTCGTCACGAATTCGTCACGAACGAGAACTCTGCTGCGACGATATCGCTCTCGGCCTGGACGTCGACAAAGCCGTCTTCGCAAGGACGCTGCTCACGCTGGAAGAACTTCGACAGAAAGCGATAGTTCCAGCGATGGCCGCGACCGGAGGCGACCTGACTGCTCGAGTGCGACGTCTGCTAATCACGCCTCAAACCACCCCATCATCTGCCGGAGGCACGATCATGGGGATGTTGGTTGTGGTGATGTCGTTAGTCCTGATGCTGACATCTTTGTTCGCTTCCGATCCTGCCGAAAAGGCAAAGGCCACACTCGTTAATCCGACCACAGCGAGTCGAGATGATGATGCCACACCGGACGTTGATGGAGATGCGCTACCGGTTGCCGGACAGAATGATTCTCCCGCCGCCAAGCCAAATGCGCGGCAGCGTTCCATTCATGTGCTTGACGAAAATGAGGAGCCCGTCGTTGGTGCCGACGTTCGACTTTCGTTTCAGCAGGACGGCCAAGTGCCGTCCCCGAAGAATTGGCTGATCGCCGCAAAAACGAAGGAGCAAGGCATTCTTACAGTGGAGGCTCCATTAGAAGCGAATAAGGTTTACATGACCATAGTCGCTGATGGATTCAGCGAGTTCCGCGACCAGCGGCCGGCGATCGGTGAATCGAAGATTCGCCTCAAGCGCGGCCGTATAATTCGCATTCGGGCTTTTGATCAGACTGGTGATCTTCTGCGAAAAACAGTGCCCATGCTGGCTGGCAATCACGGACACTGGGGGAGCGAGTTTACTCCTCAGGCAGATGGGACGGTCAAATCTCCGCCAATTGAACTGAATCGACGATTGATGCGAGTCGTTACCGCTACGCAGAACGGTCTACTCCTGTTTAGTGATCTCATTGATTTGGAAACAGCTCAACCGGGAGCGGAGGGTGTTATAGACGTGCTGTTGAAGCCTGGAGTCAGGATTACCGGGAAGTTGGATGATTCCGTACCACGGCCAGTCGGCGAGGGTTACGTCCAATTGCGAGTCTGCGAGGGACCGAATCACAGGCTTGAAATGCCAACGAGTGAGGTCTCTGATCGGCCAGCATCTCCATGGAGGAATTCGTGGATCTGGGAAGATTCAGCGGCTGTACAACCAGACGGAACGTTTGTCTTCGAATCTGTCCCCTCTGGAGGACTCGCTCAGATTCATGCGATTGTAGATGGATTCATGTCAGCGAATCCTCCGATTGATGAACTCAGCAAATTACTACGGGCCCATAATGGGGGCGACATAAAGACGTCTGAAGCACTCCGAAGGTATCTCAGCGGCGTCAACATCTGGCCCCAAATGGTGCCCGTAGATTCAGAGAGCGTGGAGGTACTTGTGAAATGCCGCCCCACAGCCTCCTGCAATCTCCGGATCCTTGATCCTTCGGGCAAACCTGTATCCGGTGCCGCCGTGAGCTTCCACCTAAATGCCACGACGATATTCTCAGGAGCGTTCCCTCCGGGACTCGGTTCCTTTAACAATTCAAATCTTGCGGAGGACATCCTCTATGATGTTTCTCCATTCTCAACGCTAAAGGGTGAACCTTCCAGAACACCACGGGGTACGTTCCGTAACAAGCAGAAGGCATGGGAGAATCGTTCGTATCATGAGGTACTTTCGGATGCGAATGGGCGAGCAATGATTCGAAACCTGCCCGCAGATTGCAGACTAAGTTTCATGGTAAAAGCCGAAGGATTTCTGCTTCCTGAATCTCCGTTGTATCAGCCGCTCAGTCCGAGACATTATATCAGTAAAGATGTGGGCTACATGGATCTGCTGGCAGGCGAAATCAGTGAGTCGACGATCTACCTTGAACGTGCGGAGCCGGAAGCAAACTATCTTGAACAGGATCAGCCAGTAGCAAGTCGCAAAATCATGGTGGTCGACCACAACGGCGAGCCGATTGAAGGTGTCTCGGTCGCAGTCGCTGAAATTCGCGTGGGAGCAAAGAACTGGCATAAATGGAGTACACAGCGATTTGGTGCTCCTCAACACGCAACAACGGATCGTTCTGGGCGAGCAGAACTACTGATTCCCAGCCTGATCGAAGGTGTCGCGGAACGAATTCGACTCGCCGTAAACTGGAGGAATGAAGAGGCAATAGTCAGTGGAAAGCTGGTAGAGATACCTTTAAAGGCGGATGGTAGAGTGATCTCCGTTGTGCCAGTTCAAGGGCAACCCCAACTTTTCGACGTGATCTACGCTCAAGTGCGATAGCTGACGAAACCGACGAATACAGACCAATTGTTGAGGCGACCTAACTCCGAACTCAGTCCTTCCAGTTGCCTTTCACCGGAGCGGGCGATTGCTTGATTGTTTCGCCCCGTTTGGTTTTAGAATGCCGTTGCCAGCCATCGGTGACACGACTTTTGTCCACTCAAGCTCCATGGTCTTATCGTTTGCCGGGTGAGAATCCCGCTGGGAGAATGGGCGCGATTGCTTGAGATCTTCAGAATAAGGCGGTTGGCCGGATCCCTTGGCTGCTATGCGGTTGTGCGTGTTAGCAGCAAAAAGGATTCTGTATCCATGATACTCGACTGATTTCCCACCTGAACTCTGAAAAGGAGGGTCTTGAGAATGGTCCGTTCATTCTGGTTACGCCTGTTGGTTCTGGCGATCGCGGCGATTGGTGTTGGCTCGCAATTCAGTTCGGCGGCTGATCCCATTGAACCTGCAAAAGCCATCGTTCCAACGAAAACGATTGCACTCGTCTCCGGCGAATTAAAACAGCATTGGTATACCTGGCTGACGGATGATCGTCACGAGGATCCTCGCGGAGTTTTCGCCATGCAGCCCGATGGGACGTTGCGGATTTCCGGCGACGGCTTCGGAGGACTCATCACTCACAAAGAATATGCTGACTATTATCTGTACATGGAATACCGCTGGGGAACGGCGACCTTTCGAAATCGAGTTAAGGCGGCTCGCGATGGAGGAATTCTGCTGCACTGCCAGGGGCCGGATGGAAACTTCGGCGGAACGAAGGACGCTCCGGGGCCGTGGATGAATTCGGTTGAATGCCAGATCATCGAAGGTGGCGTCGGCGATATCCTCGTGCTGCAAGGTGTGGACGAAGCTGGCAACATTCTTCATGCTGAAGCGACTTGTGCGATTTCACGCGATCGCGACAGCGAAGCGGTCTGGACTCCGGGAGGAAAAAAGGAAACCTTCACGGCGGGGCGAATCAATTGGTCCGGACGCGATCCTGACTGGAAAGATGAGATCAACTTCCGCGGGGCAAAAGATGTGGAGAGCCCCGGTCAGGAATGGACGACTCTGGAATGCTTTGTCAAAGGTGACACGCTGACTTATCGCGTTAACGGAGTCATCGTGAATCGCGCGGAGAACGTGCAGCC
>CAIJTV010000635.1:0-2124 GCA_903823635.1 uncultured Planctomycetaceae bacterium | reverse complement strand
CTGTCGGTTCGGCTGCTTTGGCTTCGCTGATGCAGACCTCCGCCCGCGCAGATGTTGGTTTGACTCATTTTGCCCCCAGAGCAAAGCGAGTCGTCTACCTGTTTCAATCCGGCGGCCCCTCGCATTTGGAACTGCTGGACGAAAAACCGGAACTGAAGAAACTGCACGGAACCGAGTTGCCGGATTCAATTCGTCAAGGGCAACGGCTCACCGGAATGACGTCCGGCCAGACCAGTTTTCCCGTCATCGCGCCAAAATTTGGTTTCAAGAGCTGCGGGCAATCCGGCCTTAGGATCAGTGAACTTCTGCCTTACACAGGAAAAGTCGCCGACGATATCTGTGTGATCCGTTCAATGCACACAGAAGCCATTAATCACGATCCCGCCATCACGTTTATTCAGACAGGTTCACAACAACCCGGACGACCATCACTCGGCGCATGGGCCAGTTATGGTTTGGGTAGTGAAGCGGAAGATCTGCCAGCCTTTCTGGTCCTGATTTCTCACGGCAGCGGAGCCGATGCCAATCAGGGACTTCTTGAACGACTCTGGGGCAGCGGTTTTCTGCCATCCAGCCATCAGGGCGTCAAGCTTCGCAGTTCGGGCGATCCGGTCCTGTATTTGTCGGACCCCAAAGGCATGAATCGTAATCTGCGCCGGAAGATGCTCGACAGTATTTCCGCGATGAACCAAAAGCAACTGCAGGAATCCGGAGATCCGGAGATCGCCACGCGGATTGCTCAGTACGAAATGGCGTTTCGCATGCAGTCGTCAGTGCCGGACCTGATCGATACATCGAAGGAAACCGAGGCCACTTTTCAGCTGTACGGCGAAGATGCAAAAAAGCCGGGCACGTTTGCTGCGAACTGTCTGTTAACTCGCAGACTTTTTGAAAAGGGTGTGAGATTCGTACAGCTCTATCACCGTGGCTGGGATCAGCACGGTGGACTTCCGACCAATATGCCGAAGCAGTGCCACGATATCGATCAGCCACAGGCGGCTCTGATCACAGATCTAAAGCAGCGAGGAATGCTGGAGGACACTCTGATTATCTGGGGCGGTGAATTCGGCCGCACGGTTTACGGCCAGGGAGGACTTCAGGAAAACTACGGCCGCGATCATCACGGCCGCTGTTATTCCATGTGGCTTGCCGGTGGCGGAATTCGCCCCGGACATGTGCATGGGCAGACCGACGATTACGGCTATAACATCGTGCGCGACCCTGTGCATGTTCACGACATCAACGCGACGATCCTGCATTGCATGGGATTCGACCACGAACGTCTGACTTATCGCTACCAGGGTCGAGATTTCCGTTTAACGGATATCCATGGCAAAGTTGTCGAGTCGATTTTGAGTTAGTCATCCATTATTTCTGCGCCGCCCGAATGTGGTTATGGCAATCGAAGCAACTTTTGTTGGCGGACAACCATTCCAGTTGTGCGGATGCGAACTCAGACTTCTGAGCAGCTTCGTCCAGTCGTCGAATGGCAGTGCGAAATGACTGAGTATGCTCGCGATATTCGGTGTCACGTAAGACCTGCCACACTTCGGCCTTGCTGATCGCAGTCAAGGCTTCAGCACCTTCATGAATCAGCTCCTTATCTTCCAAAGCCAGGCCTTCCAGCACTTTCGAAGTCGCTTCCAGCTTGGAACGCATGCTGACCTGAATCGGTCCCTTTTTCGGTTCATCCTGAGATTTTGCGGCGAGAGCCACAGGCAAAATCATCCCCAGGCAAAGTGTGCAAAGGATTGTCCGTTGGGAGAGAAACCGAAATGGCGTTGACTGAGTTTTCATGACTGCTCCTTCGTTGGTGGGGACCTGACGGCGTGTGACGACGCACAATCCTCACAATGGCAATCAGTGTGCCGAGACAGAACAATCCGGAGCCGGAACAAGATAAAGGGACACACATCGCGTGTCACAGTCTGTTGTTCTTTCACTAAAACCACTCAGTTCCGCTCGTAGTTCATCGCTCCTTCAGCTCGACCACATGAAAGGAACCGCAGCAAGTCACGAGATTCTCCTCTCCTCGGAGTCGTGTGCACATGGCTCGATCTACGAATGCCGCATGTGCGGAAGCGATGCGCTCGGATCCCCCACAGGTGTGCGGACGGCAATTGT
>CAIJTV010000634.1:0-1540 GCA_903823635.1 uncultured Planctomycetaceae bacterium | reverse complement strand
TTAATCTGGCGGCGTTCGATCGGAGGAATACTGTCCCCGGAGAACTGTTTCAAATAGCGTGAGCCGGAAACCATATCGATGGGAACATCGGCTCCCTGTACCATTGCCGCAATCTGTTGCACCAGATGTGGCTGATGTTGCCCATCGCAATCCATCGTTACCAAAACATCATAATTCTGCTTCAGAGCGTATTCGAACGCTGTCGTCAGTGCAGCGCCGTAGCCACGATTGGGGTTGTGGTGCAGAACCGTGATGTCAGAAAACCCGTTCAGAACATGAGCTGTTCCGTCTGTAGAACCATCGTTCACGACCAAAATGTCTTTGGTGTGATTCTGGAGTTCCGACAGCACGCCGGCGACGTGCGACACTTCGTTGTAGACGGGCAAAGCCGTCAGAATGCGCTGGCTCATGCCGTCATCGTAGACTTGCCGACAGTGATGTCAATTCGACGGGCCTGAATCTTGAGTTCTCGCCGCGATCAGCGTCGGTTCTGGAAATTATGGCGAACCAGTCCGGGCAGTACGTCTGCGTCGAGATTGGCGGTTTTTCCCGCCTTTAAAAGATCCCATGCGATGGCCGCCATCGCAGCATTATCCGTACACAAATTCATAGGAGCCACCAGCAGCTCGATTCGTTCACGTTTCGCCATCTTCAGCAACTCGTTACGCAGGAGCTGGTTCGCGGCGACACCTCCTCCGACACAAAGTCGAGAATAGCCGAGTTGCCGAACTGCCTGGCGACATTTGGACACGAGAACATCGACCGCTGCTTCCTGAAACGCAGCAGCCAGATCATTCACACACTCCGGCGGCGTTTCAGCAACCTGGTTCGGCCCCGGAACACCTCGAGCCGCGTACAGAACGGCCGTCTTCAATCCGGAAAAACTGAAATCCAGGCGGCCGCTATGAATCAATGGTCGCGGCATGGTGAATTTCTTTGCATTGCCACTGAGTGCCGCTTTCTGAATGGCGGGACCTCCCGGGTAGGGCAGGTTCAAAATTCTGGCCACCTTGTCGAAGGCTTCACCAGCCGCGTCATCCGTGGTGCCACCGATCAACTGGCATTCTGTCGCAGAGCGACAATCGTAGAGATTGGTATGTCCGCCACTAACAACAAACCCCGCGCATGGATAAATGGAATGATCCTGACCCATTCCACAAGCGTAGATGTGAGCCTCAACATGATTGACAGTCACGAGCGGAATCTGAAGGCTCATCGCCATTGTCTTGGCAGCCGTCAGACCGACCAGCAAAGATCCGACAAGCCCGGGCTCAGTCGTGACTGCAATTGCATGGAGATCCGACGTCAAGCAGTCAGCCTCTTTCAACGCCGCCTGAATGACCGGAAGAATCCGACGCACATGGGCTCTGGAAGCAATCTCCGGAACGACTCCGCCCCACTCTTCATGCAGTTCGAACTGCGACGCAATAATGCTGGACAGGACGACGCCATCTTCGCGCACAACCGCCGCCGCTGTTTCGTCGCAGGACGATTCAATCGCCAGCAATCGTCGTAAAGAAGACGCGTCATTCATCATGGG
>CAIJTV010000633.1:0-4959 GCA_903823635.1 uncultured Planctomycetaceae bacterium | reverse complement strand
GTTTTGCCGAGAGCTGAACGCCTTTTCAGCAGCTGCGTGCTACTTTTGCATCGCCTTTTTCATAGCGTCGCCCATACCACCTGGGCTATCAGACACGATCACCCCGGCTGCTCGCAAGGCCGCCATTTTCTCGGCTGCACCACCACCGCCGCCGGAAATAATCGCCCCTGCATGTCCCATCCGCTTACCCGGAGGAGCTGTCTGGCCCGCGATGAACCCAGCAACAGGCTTCGTGACATGAGACTTGATGTACTCGGCCGCCAACTGCTCTGCACTTCCCCCGATTTCTCCGATCACGAGGATCCCCTCTGTGCCCGGATCATTCTGAAACATCTCAAGCAGTTCGATATAATTTGTGCCGTTAATTGGATCGCCACCAATACCGACCGCCGTACTCTGACCAAGCCCCACGCGGCCTAACTGCCAGGCAGCTTCGTACGTCAACGTTCCGCTCTTACTGATAATCCCAATCGTTCCCGGCTTGTGAATGTACCCGGGCATGATTCCAATCTTGGCGATGCCAGGAGTAATCACTCCCGGGCAGTTCGGGCCAATCAAACGCGATTTCGACCCGGCCATCCCGCTCTTCACTCGCAGCATATCCATCACCGGAATACCTTCGGTGATAGCGACGATCAGTTCCATCCCGGCATCCGCAGCTTCCAGAATCGCGTCTGCACAGAACGGCGGAGGAACGAACACCATGGATGTGTTCGCTCCGGTTTTCTCTTTGGCTTCCCGCACGGAATTGAAGACCGGAAAACCATCAACCGTGGTTCCGCCCTTCCCCGGTGTGACCCCACCGACGAATACATCAACCCCCGGCTGACACTCCGCCGCATAAGCTCGGCATTGCTGACTATGGAACAAGCCGGAGTTGCCCGTGATCCCCTGAGTGATCACTCGCGTCGATTTGGAAACAAGAATACTCATCGGTTTGAATTCACCAGTTTGAGATCTGAGATCAGGACTGCATTGCTGACGATCTCATCGCCAGCGACACAACTTCTACAGGCTAAACAAAGGCACTCGAAGACATTGCAGAAGAACCCGGGAAATCAACTCGCCGAATCCCCCTCACCGCACTACGCACCGAGCGATTTTACTACTTTCTGAGCAGCATCCGTCAGGTCCGTCGCAGAAATAATATCGCGACCACTGGCCTTCAGCATTTCACGGGCAATCTCCACATTCGTGCCTTCCAGCCGCACGACAAGTGGAACATTGAAGCCAACCTTCTCATAGGCGTTCAGAAGAGCCGACACAATGATGTCACACTTCATAATACCGCCAAAGATATTGACCAGAACAGCCTTCACATTCTTGTCTGCAAGGATGATGCGAAACGCTTCGGTCACCTGATCTTCATTAGCCCCGCCGCCTACATCAAGAAAATTGGCAGGCTCACCGCCATGCAACTTGATCAGGTCCATCGTGCTCATCGCAAGACCAGCCCCGTTGACAAGGCAGCCAATATTGCCATTCAGCTTCACATAGCTCAAGCCCGTATCAGCAGCTCTCACCTCGGCCGGATCCTCCTCAGAAAGATCTCTTAAAGCGACGACATCTTTGTGGCGGAACAGGGCGTTATCATCGAAGGTGACCTTGCCATCGAGAGCAAGCAACTGACTGTCTTCGGTCAGGATCAACGGATTGATCTCAACCATACTGCAGTCGTAGGCCACAAAGAACTTGCAGATCTGAGGCAGGAACTTTTCCGCATTGCGAACACCGACGGCATCAAATCCCAACGCATAGGCCATCTTGCGAGCCTGATACGGATACAGCCCCGCGACCGCATCAAACGGCTCAGCGATGATCTTTTCCGGCGAGTGCTTAGCAACCTCTTCAATGTCCATCCCACCTTCGGAAGACATGATTAGCACTGGCCCGCCGACTTCGCGATCGACAACAATCCCGAGATACAGCTCACGAGCAATCTTCAGACCCTGCTCTACAAACAGGGTGTTCACCTGCTTGCCGTCGTCACCGGTCTGAATCGTAACAAGCGTGCTGCCCAGCATTCGCTTTGCATTCTCTGCAGCCTCTGCGGCTGATTTCACCAGCACAACGCCGCGCTGAGTCGGGTGCTCTTTGAACGTCCCTTTCCCTCGCCCGCCCGCATGGATCTGCGACTTAACAACGGCAATCGGCCCGCCGAGCGTTGTAAATGCAGCCGCCGCTTCTTCAGCAGACTTCGCCACAATACCCTGAGGAACTGGCACCCCAGCAGCCTTAAAGAGCTGCTTGGCCTGATATTCATGAATCTTCATGGAGCACAATCACGTTCAGGAATAATGAAAGAGTTTTCTCGCGACCACCTTTGACCATTCCCCGCATTTCTGAGGAGTCCGGCTCTCTGACGGCGGATCAGACTATAGCGGGCCTGGTTGTCTTCTTCGAGGAAGGCGGTCCCGCCACCCGGGATTTCCTGAAAATTTGCTACCGCTTAACGCTCCAAATTTATGCAGAAACGCGTCGACATTGGGCACTCGCCAAAGCCCCGGACTATTCATCCTCATCATCACCCAGATCGACTTCCTCGTCGTCTTCAGGATCTTCGAGCAGCGGTAATCCGAAGTGAGTCTCCATCATCTCGGCAATCTGACAAAGTCGCCCCGTAACGCGAGCCTGCATCGGAGGAAGCGCATTTCCGATTGAATCGGCGGCTTCGTAGAGTTCAAAGGGGTTCTCGCCATCCGGGATCGTTTTTAACAAATAGTCTGCCACACTGATGTCTGCTCGAGCATGGTCGAACGGGTACAAAATGGCTTCGAATGACTCCCGAAGATGAAGAATGTGATCTTTCATTTCTGCCATGCGGTCTGTGATCTGAGAAATCAGTTGAGGATTGTCATTACTTTCACTCAGCAGAGAAAGTAATTTTCCCATCGCAATTTGAGCATCCCGTATCACCAGGAGCTGCCCAAGTCTCTCGTTCACATGATCGAACAGCGCCAACAATTGATCCAGCTCAGCGACGGTCGCCCCCTGCCCTTCCAGAACTTCGCGAACCTGCGGCGTCCGCGCGAGCTGCAACGCGGCGTAGAGTCGATCAGCTGCGGCATCTTCAAAAGGGACCAGCTTCGGTTCCAGTTTGCCGATTCGTCTCTCAGCAGTCTCACGAGCATTCTGAACTTCATCACGACTTGTCAGAGGGATCGAGAAATCCTTCCGACGCACACGCAGGCCTGACTTCAGGAGAATATCGGCGAGGCCAATCTCGATCAGTTCTGTATCAACAGCGTCATATTTCTTCCAGACTTCTCCGTACTCGTCGGCGGCTGCAAGCATGGCAGCTCGCTGCTTCTTCATCAATGCGAGCGTCTCCGTAGGACGTGCCGGCATTTTAAATGCAACGGTCGGAGTTGGCATCGGGCGATACCACGCCACATGTCCCTGAAAAAATCGACGCAGTGCCTTCCAGGCATCCTGTTGTTGTTTCTGCATCTCCATCAGCTTGTCAACAGGATGAAGATCAGACTTCTTCAGTTCAGCGCCGAAGATCTCTTTGTAGTAATCCCATGTTACGGCGCGAGAAAGAAAATCGAACCGCCGAAAGAGATGTGCGGCCGGAAGTCGCAGTGTAAAGATCCCATCCGTGTCCTCTTTGGCGGCACTCGCCATGCGTTCCGGATCGGCGGGATGCGTATCAAACAGCCCGGTTTTCGATTCCAGTATCTTCTCATCAATCTTTGCATGCACCTTTTCTGGCAACTGATCCACATTCAGAAGGATCAGCTTCGGAAGATTGTCTCCCAGTCGGCCTTCGCGGTAGAAATTCCCCAGATCAGACAAGGCACCTCGGTAAGCAACGCCAAGAACAGCAAGCTGTCGAGCCGTGGTGGCAAATGTTCTGCTTCCAGCTAATCGAGCTTCATGGCGATCTGCGTCGAACTCCATCTGTCGCAGCAGAATCCCACTGACGAAATGCCCGGCGATCATTAGAACCCAGAGCACAATACGAGTCAGCCAAATCCCGAATCTCGTGAGGTACAACAGCCAGCCAATTCGAATATCGACACTACGAGACAAATCCGCCAGCTTCTCATCCCATGCGTCACGTTCGTAAACGACTCGAGTAAACCAGTAACTGATCGAACGAATCAGAAAACTGAGTCGCATGCCGGCTCCCTGAGCGAAATGCCCGAACTCATGCGCGAGAACTCCACCGAACTGCCGCATCGTAAGGCCAGCCACCAGAGGCATCCCAAGAGTCAGCACAAGATCATTGCCGGCCATGCTGAGAATGCCACGGCGAAAACTTGCGCTGGCGTTGATATTGCAGTCGATATCGATTCGTCGTGGGCGAGGCGAGTTCACGGCTTTGCAGATCCGATCAACGAACTCAAACAGCAAAGGCTCATCTTCAGGCTTCAACGTTCGACGCCCTGAGTCCGTCGCTGGCTTAGAAAACAACGGCTTGATCATGAACAGAACAAGTCCCGCGCCAGCAACGATTGGTGCAAGATAAGCAAGAAACGCCAACACGACCGCACGCCCCGCGTTGCGCCCCGAACCAACTCCGCTTGCGGCTGAAATCATTCCCGTGTGATTCACAGCGTGGTACCAAACCAACCAGCCAACCGCACCAATCAGGGCGACATAGATTAGAGGCAACATGACCATGAAGAATGAAACCAGCACAATTCCGAATCGATAGCCACCAGAAACTGGCACCGGCGCAATTTTCGGCTGCGTAAACGCGGCGAAGACTTTCCGCCGGATCGTTTCAAAATCCTCCGGTGGAGCTGACAACGTAGCCGCCGTGTGACGCACTGCATCCGCCTGAACATCGCGAGGTCCGGCAACAACTCGTGCTCGCACCGCCACTGCACCTGATGCCGCCGAAGCTACACTTGAACCAGCCGGACTTGCCACCGCCTGAACAGGCTTAGCGTTCTGAATCGAGGCCTGATTTACGATTGACTGATCTGCAGGTTCGGAGTCGGTAATTCG
>CAIJTV010000632.1:0-4790 GCA_903823635.1 uncultured Planctomycetaceae bacterium | reverse complement strand
GGAAATGTTTTTCATAATGCCACGCTAATCATAGCAAAAAACTTCGACGGTCGAGCTTATCGGATAGCCTTCACTGTCCGCAGGAATGATCACAAAGCCATCGGCCTGAGTTGTTGATGACAGTACCGATGCACCACTCACGGCGATCGGTTCAGCAGCATCGCCATTCAATTTAACTCGTGCGTAGTCAACTCGCCCGACCGTTGAGACGATCTTGCGAGTTAGCGTGGCTGTTCTCCTGCGATAGGGCCAATCGGAATTGCGTCCGCCCAGAGCCCGGATGACTCGGCCTGCAAAAAAATCATACGCACAGAGACATGAAACCGGATTGCCGGGCAGCAAGAACACAAACGCTCCGTTCAGGATTCCCATTCCCGCCGGACTGCTGGGACGCATCGCAATTCCATGAATCGCCAATGTGCCATGCTGAGCCAGAATCTGTGGCGCGTGATCTTCCTCGCCAACGCTGGAACCGCCAGAGACCAGAATCACATCCGCAGGTTCCAGCATCGCCTCCTGCAATTGCTCGCGATTATCGTGGATCAACGGAGGCATGGCCGCAATACCGCCATCACGATTGACCAGAGAGTACAACATTGGACCATTCGCGTCCGCAATCTGAAAGCCTTCAGGACGTGTCCCCGCTGGCAACAATTCATTGCCCGTGATCAGAATTCTGACGAGCGGTCGCTTAACTACCGGGATCGTTCCGCGACCAATTGATGAGAGAACTCCCAGATCCTGAGGGCGCAATGTTCGTCCGGCCGTGAGAATCGTCGCCCCCGTCGCTACATCCTCGCCGATCACGCCCAGATGCTTACCCACCGAGACGTCAGACATCGCCGACATGATGTCATTCTGAGCTTCCGTACCTTCAACCGGCAAAACGGCAGTGGCCCCATCCGGCATCGGCGCACCGGTCATGATGCGAACTGCGGTTCCACGAGTAACAGTTCCTGTGAACGGCTTTCCCGGAAGGCTGGTGCCGATGATGTTGAACGGCAATGCATTATACGAAGTCGCCCCATAGGTGTCCTCGGCACGCAATGCATAGCCGTCCATCATGGACCGATTGAATCCCGGGACATTGACTTCGCTGATGATGTCCTCGGCCAGAATTCGACCGGCAGCCTCCTTCAGTGAAATCACTTCAATGGCATTGCGGGCGCCTGCAGGGAGCGTCGAGCCAATCCAGGCCAAGGCATCGTCAACGGTCGTGCGCGTCAAAAAGCCCTTCATGCGAACGTCTGCATTCGGGGAGTTCAGGTTTCGCAGGTTCATGAGAAAGTCCAGTATGCGCTGAGCCACCAATTGAAATTCAGGCTGCAATTGCCAACCTGACAGCGATCACTCATCGAAAGCCGAAAGCCCGACCAACAGGAATTGGCCGGGCTTTGCTCTGAGAGAAATCCAGAAGTTGCACTGATCCCGCTACTCTTCCAGCACCATGATCTCGACCTTGCGGAAGTCAATGGGATGACTTTCAGACTGCAGTGAAATTGTGCCGCCAGTGATCAACAGGTCGTCGCCCTTGATCAGCTTTTTGGCATTCTCATCACGCTTGTCGAGTTGTGGTTTTTGATATTCGAGCACAACTTCGCCATCAAGCAGGTGTTTGATAATCTCGCTGTTGTGGACTTCTGTTTCAGAGACGACCCACTGTTCGCCATGATAGGTCTTCGATGACGAATTGATGCAGTGCTGGAGCTTCAGTTCACCGTTCATCACAACGTTCGTGCCCGGCGTACAGAGATTCGACGTCGTGCGTGGATCCTTGCCATTGCCTCCGAGGAACTGAACTTCGATCGAAACAGGGAAGTCCTGATCTTTGGTCATCGTCTTCGGATCCTGCCCGTGAACCATCACGCCGCTGTTGCGAGTTGCCCAGCCCGGGCCGCCCGGACATTGCTCATCCACGAATCGATATTCGATACGCAGGCGATAACTGGAGAATGTGTCCTTGAAAAACAAGTGGCCAAATCGCTCGTCGAATTTCTCGTAGCCGCCACCGTCATAGCGTACTTTCAGAATTCCGTCTTCGACTCGATAAGTGTTCCCAAAGTTCTCGCCGACTTCGCAATGGCGAATTTTCGGGGTCCAGCCCGTCAGATCCTTGCCGTTAAACAGCGAGACCCATTCACCTTTGGGATAGTCTTCACGATTCGGCTCGGTTGCAAATACGACTGCAGAACTATGCACGCAGGTCAGTGCGAGCAGCAGTGACAAAACAAAAGTCTTCATTCAGGATTTCCTTGCGGACAATAATCATGGGTGGTGGGAAAAACGACTACTTGCGGAACATCACGTTGCCTTTGTCGCCGCGTGATAACAAGTAGGCCAGCAGGTCCAGGACTTCATCCTGGTTCAATGGCTTCAGCAGATCCATCGGCATGATTGAAACCGGCGACGGTTGCAACTCTTCAATTTCAGACTTGGAAATCTCTGAGATCTTCGTAGGGTCCTCCGGGCTGGTCAGAACTCGGATGAGTTCATCATTTTCGCCCACAATGCGACCACTGTAGGACTTCCCGGAAGTCGTGACGACAGTCGTTCCCTTGTACTGATCACTGATTACTTTGCTTGGCACCATGATGGCTTCGGTCAGGTCATTCAGGTTGAAGCGACCTGCCAATTGAGTCAAATCAGGGCCTGTCGCACCGCCGTCGCCGCCGAAGCGGTGACAGATCACGCAGCGAGTTGCCGCGAACATTTTTTGACCGTTGTCAAAGTCGCGTCCCTTGAGACCATCCTTTGCGAGACCACGAACTTCTTCCAAAGTCCAGTCCTTGCCAGGGCCCGCAGGCTTTGGAATCTCAGGCAGCGTATACGGCTTACGCGCACCGCTCGCTTCAATCAGAAGTCGTTCTTTCTCACTGGCGTTCTCAAAACATTCGCGTTCAATATTTCTCAGGAACCCGTGATAACTGGCTCCTCCGGCCCACTGATGAGCGCGTTCAAACCACGCGAAGTAGATCTTTCTCTCGTCCATCTTCCAGCCGTCTTTGGCATTTCGTAAACAGAACGCGTACCACGTCTGCTGCTGGTCCGGAGCTTTCGCGACTGACTCAGCAATTGCGCCGCCGTAGCCGCGATTTCGAGCCAGCAAGTCTTTCATATCATCAGTCACAGTCGGCTTCGAAGGGGCTTCCAGCAGCTTTACGGTCTTCGTGATGACGGTTGGAGAATTCAGGTAAACCAGCATCTGGCAGAGTTCTCGATCCAACTCATCGTCGCCTGATGGAAACGCGTCGTCGATGCGTCCGACGAACTCCTGACGAACGGCATCATCCGGAGCGCCGAGTCGCAAAAACACGAGGCTCAAGGCTCGAAGGTAGCCCAGATGCTGTTCACGCGAAATGCTGCTCCACGACATTGATCGCAGGGTATTCAGACAGACCCTTTGCAGATCTGATTTCATCTCAGCGACTTCGGTATCAGCCGGATCCGCTGACTTGAATGGAGTCTTTGCAAGGGCAATGACGACCCCCAATTTATCATCCGGTTCACCCATTGTGAAATCGGCCTGCTTCAGCACTTCAGTCTTCATTACGATGTCATAAAGGGCCGAATGATAGAAGGCGTTTCTGGAAGCCGTCTTCAGGAAACGGTCGTTTGAGCGAACATCGTTTTGAAGATCCTTCATAAAGGTCTCCGCATCCATTGGCGACTGTTTTCCAGTTGGACCAACGCCCGCATGCCCAGCTTCCAGAACTTTCCTGCGCGATCGCGCCCCTGCCTGTGATGAATCGCGAATCACAGTTGGCTCTGCGGATTCCTTGCCAGCGTAGGTGACTCGAAACAGTTCGGACTGAGTGCCACGACCACCGACAGTGAAATACATCGCTCCATCGGGTCCGGCCACGACATCAGTCAGCGGAAGCGGGGTGCGAGACAGGAACTCTTCTTTGGTGGCTGTGTAACTGCTCATGTTGGGTTGCGTGTGGATTGCGTACATCGTGCCGAAGGTCCAGTCACAGATGTAAAGAGCCTTCTGATACTTCGCCGGGAATTTGAGGCCGTAGCCAAACTCGACTCCGACGGGACAACCCGGACCAATATTCACCATCGGTGGCAGGCTGTCGAGATAATGATTGGGCCACTTACCGCTGCCGCTCCGCCAACCGAACTCACTGCCGCTGGTTGCATGGACAACGCGTGTTGGGCGATACCATGGCATGCCAACATCCCATTCCATGTCTGCGTCGTATGCGAACAGTTCGCCGTCTGCATTGAAGGCCATGTCATAAGGATTTCTGTATCCCATCGACCAGATGTCCCATGTTTTCCCGTCAGGATCAGTACTGGCGATCCAGCCGCCGGGAGCCAGAATCCCCACCGCATGACCATTCGCGTCCCACATACGCGGCAGCAGATGATCTTCAGCCCAGTTCGTAGGAATGCGACTTGTGTAGTTCGGATTCTTCAGCTCTTCACCTTCGTCAAACGGTGGTCGAGTATGGTTGCCGGCGATCAGGAAGATTCGTTTGCCGTCTGGTGAAAGTCGCAGAGCATGAGGACCGTGTTCACCACCGCCTCGCAGATCTTTCAGCTTCACGCATTCATCAAACTGGTCGTCGCCGTCCTTGTCGCGAGCCCGATACAGTCCGCTGCCGGGACCACCGTTACAGCAGATATAGAGCGAATCAAACGCCCACAGCATTCCCTGCGCGCCGCTCGGCTTGATTTCGCACTTCGAGAAATCAAGTTGCTCGACACTGACGCCACCTTCTCCGTTGACCGGCGGAAGAGTGATACGAAACAGTCCTTTGTCGCCCTGATCACTGGCCAGC
>CAIJTV010000631.1:0-3627 GCA_903823635.1 uncultured Planctomycetaceae bacterium | reverse complement strand
CATGCGATAAGGTTCATCGACACCTTTGGTCACCAGATCGTCGATCAAAACTCCCAGATAGGCCTGGCTGCGATCGAGTACAAACGGTCCCCTGCCCTGCAACTTCATCGCCGCGTTGATACCCGCAAGTAGACCCTGTCCGGCGGCTTCTTCATAGCCGGTCGTGCCGTTGATTTGTCCGGCAAAGTAGAGGCCTTCGACGAGTCGTGTTTCCAGCGAGGGATACAACTGCGTTGGCGGCGCGAAGTCGTATTCGACGGCGTAACCATATCGCATGATCTGAGCATTCTCGCAGCCCGGGATGCGACGGATAATCTCATCCTGCACATCGCGCGGCAGGCTGGTTGAGATACCATTGACGTAAACTTCCTGAGTGTTGCGGCCTTCCGGTTCCAGAAAAATCTGATGCGATGTCTTGTCCGCAAAACGCACAACTTTATCTTCGATCGAAGGACAGTATCGCGGTCCTGTCGACTGAATCTGCCCCGAATACATCGGCGCACGATGCAGGTTTGCGCGGATGATCTCGTGAATCTCGTGAGTTGTGTTTGTGAGATAGCAATGGATCTGAGGCTGGTCAATGCGATCCGTCATGTAGGAAAACGGTTCGGGATTTTCGTCGCCGGGCTGAGGTTCGCATCGAGTGAAATCGATCGTGCGCCCGTTCAGTCGTGCGGGTGTTCCTGTTTTGAAACGACGCAACTCAAAGCCGAGTGACTTCAGAGCCCCGGAGACTCCGTGAGAGGATTTGTCACCGGCTCGACCACCTTCGGCTTTGGATTCACCGGTGTGCATGATGGCTTTGAGAAACGTACCGGTCGTCAAAATCACCGCGCGAGTTCTGTAGAATGCGTCGCCAGCAACGCGAATGCCGGTGATCTTGCCGTCTGCGGTTTCGATCGACTCGACAGTCTCCTGGCAGAGCGTCAGGTTCTCCTGCAGCTCGACCCGGTTCTTCATTTCGAACTGGTAAGCCTTCTTGTCCGCCTGGGCTCGCGGACTATGCATCGCGGGACCTTTGCCGCTGTTGAGCATTCGAAAATGAATGCCGGTCTTATCGATGACTCGCCCCATCTCACCGCCGAGCGCGTCGATCTCGCGCACAATCTGACCCTTAGCCACGCCACCGATCGCCGGGTTACAACTCATCTGGCCGACGGTGTCGCAGTTCATCGTCAGCAGCGCCGTCTTCGCGCCCATGCGTGCGGAGGCCAAAGCCGCTTCGGTACCCGCATGGCCGGCACCAACAACGACAACATCGAAATCGTAAACACATTTGTGGGACATGATGCTTCTAACCTTGTTCCAGTGCTCCAGTCATGGAACACACTGCAGGGAGGTCTCGGCCTCCAGCGACAGGATTCACGCAAGGCTGGAATCCTGTTTGTGGGTGGTTCCGAGTTCAGAGCCTCAGAACGAGCCATAGTATAACGCCATTCTCAAGCAATTTCGGCCGAACTGCGTAGGAACCTGCGGGTGTCGTGAAATTCCATGCGACTGGAACGCGAATCGGCCATTGTTTCGGCGTTGTGGGCGGTGCTACACCTCATTCTGGCCTTGTAGATCGTAACGCTGCGTCTCGGCGGTCATTCAGGAAACAGGATAAATTTTATGCTTCGACCGCAACTCATGGGCCTGTTCTTGACCGTCGCCGGGAGCGGATGTTCGACGTTCACCCCATCAACGCTGTTGTACTGGGAGACATTGCAGGCGCCGGCTGAAGATCCCGACTTTGATCAACTCCATCAGAGCAAATTCGATCGAGAGGCTAAGCAACCTTCGCCGGAGGGCCTGAAAGCTGGTTTGCAGGTTCAGTTGTTGTTGGTGGACCGCCAGATCGAAGAGGACGAGTCGCTTTCTGAAGTCCGCTTTCATGGGACGCAGTATTTGGGCACTGTGGAATCCGTCGATGGCCAGACTATTGTGCTCAAGGATGCCATTCAGATTATCGAAGGCCGATCGATGCACTCGGTGCCAGTCCTCAGCAAGATCCCCTATGTGAGCCGAATGTTCAGGAACTCGGGCGTCGGTCGCGAGTCTCGGAAGATGCCCGACGACGTGGTCATCCCGCGAGACAAAATTGCTGGTGCGTTTGAATTGTCTGCAACTGGCGCGGAGTCGCTCGTGATGCTTCAGCAAGTCGAGCGGATAGGTGTTGATTATGTCGAAGACTGAACGCAGGTTGTCCGTGCCATGGTTGTTGGTGCTTTGTAAGGCATGAGTCATGTAGAATTTGCGACAGCCGTCGACATTGGCTTGGCGAGCAACGACAAATCGGTATCGCCTCGGGAGTTTCCTCGTGCAACGAGTTTCGATGAGAAGAGCTCAGTCAACTTCGACCCTCCAACGACTCGCTGCTCTGCTGATGTACTTCGTTACGGTTCCGCACTTTGTTACAGTATCCGCTGATGATTCGGTTCCCGATCACTGGATTGTTCCGATCGCAGAATCTCCATCGTCAGCGCGGAGTGGCCGTGAGCTGGCAAAGGCTATGGCTTCTCTTTCAAGAGAGGATCGGGAGCAACAGATCGAAGCCGAGATTCGTTCAGGTAATGTCCCGAGTCATTGGAAGAGATTTGTTCCGGTCAGGATCACTGCGAATCTTGAGGGCAAAGAGCAAACTCTGATCATGTTTGTCGCACCCGATTATCTTTCGCTCGGGAGCGACGAGAACTTCCTCAGGATGCCGCTTTCCCCGCTAGTCGCTCAGAAGGTGGCAGATCATTTGGAGTGTCTCCTGCCGACTCGTCGTATGGTGGATCAGATCTATGCGGCCGCAGAGGTTGTGCTTAAGCCTCAGCCGATGGTGCCGACGGATGAGATGATTCAAGTCAGCTATTTCGCTCGGCACAATCAGGAGATTGAAAAACAACTGACGGAGAGTTATCCGCAACGTCGTTCCGGCCAACTGCTGGCAGGACACAAGAAGGATGTCGTCCTGACGCCTCGACTTGCGGATTCGCGTGGCCGTGTGGCCATTTACGGTTGGCACGAGGCGAAAGACCATACCATCCAGCCGCTGTATGTTGGTCATGCAGAAACGTGGGTTGATTACAGTCACGGCATTCGGCTGGTCGCCAGAAAAGGATTTCTGAATGGGACGCCTTGTGATCTGCGAGATCTGCTGGCGGACGAGAAGCTCTGCGAACTATTGAGTGATGAAGGACCTTTGAAAGTCGCCAGTTACAATCAGCCTTCTCAGAGAGAACAGAGTTCTTTTGCTAATGGCGAAACGACAACCATTCTTCAGTGGACTCCTGATGTGCGAGTTTGCATCAATGAATCAACCGCGTCAACGGAGAAACGTCCGGAGAACACAGAGCTGTTATTCTATGCTCTGCCCAACGGCAACACGATTGAGCAGACGCTGGGAAAACAAATGCGGCCGGGCGATGACTGGCATTTCGACATTCAGCATATCGCCGCTCAGACGCGTTTTCTGAGACTTGAACAGCCCGGAAAAAATGTGGTACTCATTCTGCTTGAATCCAACGGTCTGAGCTGGCCAGCATGGCGCAAAACGCACAATGACGAGCTGATTTCAAAGCTGATTACCGAAATACGAGCACGATATTCATCGAAAGGTGTGACCGTGGTGCTGAGTGGTCATAGTGGCGGAGGAAGTCT
>CAIJTV010000630.1:0-1617 GCA_903823635.1 uncultured Planctomycetaceae bacterium | reverse complement strand
TGTACGATGCCCCCTAGAATCCGGTATGCAATTCGCTCTGCCATTTGGTGTTGCCAGTTTGGAACAAACGAATGTCAATGTGGCGGCGTAGGTTGTAAGGAGTTTTGCAGTTGAGGCAATTGCCACGATTCTGACTGTCAAAGTAGTGCGGGTTTTCAGGGGAGAGTGTTTGCCAGAACGCTGGAACGCTCAGACTTTTCCGACAACTCAGGCGGTGCAATCACCAAACTTCTGCAGAATTTCCTCAAATGCGTTCGTTTCGGCGCTAGAGTTCAGGGAGGTGGTCTCCGGTGTCACCGGAGACTGTCAGCCAACCAAGATCGAGGGTGTGAGTCCCGCAGGGGAGCATCCATGTGGTTAAACGGATATACGGATATGTTGCTGACTCGGTGAGTCGCGGAACAATTTGTTCCTGAGAGCGAACTGCTTTTGGGACTTCAGGAAGATTCGAAAACGAGGAAGTCGAATGTACGAACGCTTCACAGATCGTGCTCGTAAAGTAATGCAGCTGGCTAATCAGGAAGCTCAGCGATTCAATCACGAATATATTGGCACGGAACACATCCTGCTTGGTCTCGTCAAAGAAGGCTCAGGCGTTGCTGCCAACGTACTGAAGAATCTTGACGTCGATCTTCGAAAGATCCGCATTGAAGTCGAGAAGATTGTCCAGACCGGACCAGATATGGTCACGATGGGCAAGCTGCCTCAGACGCCTCGTGCGAAGAAAGTCATTGAATACGCGATGGATGAGGCTCGAAACCTCAACCATAACTACGTCGGCACCGAGCATTTGTTGCTCGGATTGCTGCGTGAACAGGAAGGCGTCGCTGCTCAGGTTCTCATGAATCTCGGCATGAAGCTGGAAGATGTTCGCGACGAAGTCCTGAACCTGCTGGGGCACGGCATGGAATCAGCCGAGCCGGGTTCAGAAGAACGAGGTGGTGGCGGAGCAGCCGCTGGCACTGGTGCGGCCGCCAAGGGCGCAAGCCGCAGCAAGACACCAGCTCTGGACAGTTTTGGTCGTGACCTGACCGAACTTGCCAAGCAGAAGAAGCTCGACCCGGTCATTGGTCGAGAACGCGAAATTGAACGAGTCATCCAGATCCTTTGCCGACGCCAGAAGAACAATCCGGTTCTTCTCGGAGAAGCCGGGGTTGGTAAGACTGCGATCGTCGAAGGCTTTGCCCAGATGGTCGTTGACAATGCCGTGCCAGACATTCTGGCGGATCGTCGAATCATCGTGCTTGACCTCGCGATGATGGTCGCGGGTACGAAGTACCGCGGTCAGTTCGAAGAGCGTATCAAGGCCGTGATGAACGAAGTTCGTCGGGCTAAGAACACGATTTTGTTCATCGACGAATTGCATACTCTGGTCGGTGCCGGTGGTGCTGAAGGCGCGATTGATGCGTCTAACGTGCTGAAGCCAGCCCTGAGCCGTGGTGAAATTCAGTGTATCGGTGCAACAACTCTCGACGAGTACCGCAAGTACATCGAAAAAGACGCGGCTTTGGAGCGACGTTTCCAGACCGTGATGGTTGAACCACCGTCTGCGAAGCAGGCCGTTGAAATCCTGAGAGGTCTGAGGGATCGTTACGAAGAACACCACCGTGTTCAGAT
>CAIJTV010000629.1:0-2629 GCA_903823635.1 uncultured Planctomycetaceae bacterium | reverse complement strand
GTCAAAAATGGCATTGTCAGGGTTCTTTGGCAGCTTCAGCCTCTGAGGCTGACATCAGGCCATCCTGATCCGTGTCCAATGCGGCGAACTGCGTCGACGTTCCGAGAAATTCCCGAACAGACACGTCGCCATCCTGATTGCGATCCATCCTGCGAAACCATTCCGGCCCGTCAAGACCTTCGAGCCCCGGAAGAATGGCATCGCCGCTGTTCATGGACATGGCCTGCATCGTCATCATGCCGGAGTTACGACGCAACTCGGAACGCCCAAGCCCCAGCGTCAGAACGTATTCCGTACCCAGTTCGGTTTCGGCGAACGCACCGTCTCCGTTCAAATCATACTTCTGCAGAATCGATGTTCCGCTTTTTATTTCTCGAGCCGACAGACGTCGATCCTGATTTGCATCAAGAAGGCTGAACAGTGTTTTCCCGTCCTGCTTGACGGTGACCTCAATACGACTGGCCGCAGCCATCAGATCTCGTTCAACAAACGAGAACAGTTCGTCGCGAGTCACCATTTTGTCGGAGTTCTGATCGACCACAGCGAAATGGCCGTTCGCTCCGGACTGTTGCATGGCCCCGACAATACCGGCGAACTCGGTTTCATCCAGATACTGATTTTTGTCGCCATCGATCATCACGAATGTCTGACCGAGAAAGCCACGTGTTGCCGCTCGGTTGTTGGCTCCACCACCGCGAGCAACAATCTTGAGAGGGAGCCCGTCCGCGACGATCGCCGTTTGGCCGAACTTGTCATCTGTCGTCCGACAGAATGACTCTGCTGAAGAACTGATCGCCACGTCGATGTCACTGGTACCCGCCCGGTCTGACAACTTCACGTCAATCGTGAGATGGAAATCGGGTTGCTGAAGAGTGCCAGCTAACTCATCCACGTTCAGTCGACGATCTGGCTCGGGGAGTTTCTGCTGACGGAGAATTGAAATGGCCACCGTACCTTCGGAGCCGTATCGCCCGATAATTCGTTCGGCCGCGAGTTTGGCAGACGCTTCATCAGTCACATGATAGAAAGGCAAGTTCACAACATCAGGACTGATTGGCGAATTCTGACTGCGAGGATCTCGATACGGCATCAGTTCAGACACGCTGAAGGTTGCGTCATTGTCGAGATCTCGAAACCGCAATGTTCGCAGTGACTCCTGCAGTTCTCCATCTGAGATGGATGCATCCTGGTTCACATCGATCAGGGACGTCAGGCGGACGGCGTCGTCAGCGGCCTGAGGCTGTGCAATCAGGTCGAACGATTTTGGCAACCGGGTTTGCAGCCACTCCGTGAACTTCTTGACTGGCACTTCTGTGGCATTCGCTTCATCGACTGCAGAGGCGAGGATTTCTTTGGGGCCGGAGATGTTCCCGAGGCGTCGCACGTTCTCAGTCAGTAGCGCGAGCTCCGTACTGTCGAGCCGACCGTTTTTGTCGCCATCCATCTGCGTTGCCACGAAGCGGCTCACCCACGTGCGGTACGGAATCTTTGCGACGGAGATCCGAAGGTCGGCGATAACAGGGCCCATCGGCGCCATGATGATCATCGTCGCATGATCGGTCTGCACGGACGACGGCGTCTGACGCTGAGCCAACACTGGTGACGCGTCGAACGCAGCGCAGTGAGCGGCGGCGATCATGATTCGGAAGAATGTGGGATGCATCGAAAGTAGACTCGGAATCTGCCGGAGAAGTGAGTGTGCGTTGGTAAAGTATACAGACGCGGCGATCGTTACATCCATTCAACGTCGCTGCGTTGACAAGATCGATCGTGGTATTGGTTCAAACGATCTCTCCGCGATGCGCTGTCTCGCAATTCAGGGCGATCGCCTTTTTCGTGGGTCGTAAGTAAACGATTGACACGAAAGTCAGAGGAATAAACATCTCGAATTCCCCAGCCTGCCAACTACGACGACAAGAGCGGGCATGTTCCAAAAGATGTTCATCAATTTGTTCCCTGGGTAACGTTGTGCGGAAGAATTGTGCCTGTCAGAATCCGAAATCCAAGGCTTTGCCCGGCGGGCGTTAGTTTTAGCAGTGGTTTAATCGAACTCTTGGTTGTTTCAGGATGTGTCGTATGCCTGTGTTGTTTTCTCGAACCTTTGCCTTCTCAGCTTTGTTGACGTTATGGGCAGGATTAACGTCCGCGGACGATCTCAAGGTGCCTGTGTTCAAGGACGGGGAAGCTCAGATTGTCCCGGAGTTTAAGGATCCGGCCGATTGGGTACGGCATGATCTTTGGGTCGAAACGGAATTTGACTCTGACGGCGACGGTAAGCTGGATCGGATGCACGTGGATGTGACTCGCCAGAAACAGACCGACACAGAGGGTCTGAAAGTGGCGGTGGTCTATGAATCCAGCCCGTATTATGCCGGCACCGGAACGAATGAGCCGCAGTTCTTCTGGAATCCTCGCCACGAGCTTAACGCTGCACCGCCGATGCACGTGATTCCGACGCCAATTCCGCAGCAGAGTCTTCGCCCGACAATTTCCGAGTCTCAGGTCAGCGTATGGGTGCCGCGAGGTTTCGCGGTGGTGCATTCGTGTTCGCCAGGCACAGGACTGTCGCAGGGATGCCCGACTATCGGCGGCGACAATGAATCTCTCGCGCCGAAAGCTGTGATCGATT
>CAIJTV010000628.1:0-4133 GCA_903823635.1 uncultured Planctomycetaceae bacterium | reverse complement strand
GTGCGGCTCCATTTGACAGTACTTTTAACGGGCTGATGGTCTCAAACCGCTGCCAGGGTGATCCACTGATCGTGCGAGTTCTCGATCGGACGGTCTACACATAAAGAACGACTGCGTTGTCAAACCTTGAGATGCAGGTTGGACATTCTTGTGCGACTGGGTTTCGACGGGCAAGAAGGTCCGTGCTACCCGATCATCAATTCATGACAAAGCACTACGCGGGTTTCTTGCAAACCTCGCGATGTTGACAGTGTTCATTTGCCGGTCGACTTTACCGAGTCGTTCCGGGTGTATTAGTTCTCTTTTTTTTCGAATCCGACGCTGTTGCCTGCAAAAGCAACACATATTTAAGTCCAAGGGGGATCGCCATGAAAGTTCTCGTCGTTGATGACAGCAAAGCTATGCGTATGATCGTTATTCGGACTCTGAAGCAGTCGGGGATCGCCAACCTGACTACTGTCGAAGCCGGAAATGGTCTCGAAGGTCTGGCGATGGTTGCTGAGCACAAGCCTCATGCAATCTGCTGTGACTGGAATATGCCCGAAATGAAGGGCATCGATTTCCTCAAGAAGCTCCGCGCTGATGGTAACGAAACGCTGTTCGGTTTCGTGACCTCAGAATGCAGTGCTGAAGTTAAAAAAGAAGCGGAAGATTCCGGCGCTGCGTTCTTCATCGTGAAGCCGTTTACTCCGAATGCGTTCGAAGCTGCTCTTACTCCCGTTCTTGCTCATTGATTTCACGAGGTGACTCATGTGCAGCAACCCACTGCCAACGTTAATTACTGTTGAAAAATTGATGCAGTGCCTGCTTGGAAATCAGGTCGAGGCACGAAACTCGGCACCCGGTCCGGATCTGAATAAGCCTCACGTGGTTGCCAGCTACGTCGATGATGCTCAGGCCGTCCAACGAGTGCTCGTGTGCGAACTTGCCCTGGCAAACTCCATGGGGGCCGCAATGTCCATGATCCCTGCCGGCGTGGCGAACGATGCCACCAAGGCTGGAATCGTGGCCGAGAACATCGCTGGAAACCTTGGCGAAGTCCTGAATATCTGCGTGAATCTTTTCACGGAGAATGCTCCGGATCGACTGACGTTCAAGGATCTGCAGGTCTGTAGCCCAAAGAATCCAGCTCCGGTGGTCAAACAAGCTGTGAAATACGCAATCGACATTCCTCGTTACATCGGCGGAAGCCTGCTGGCGGGTAGCATTTGATCAATCTGCGTAGCCGGATTCGTGAGAATTCGGTGCAGCTCCTGGGCAGACCTCCGAATTCTCACGAATCCGGCTACTGTCCAATCATAAGCTCAGAATAGAACACTCCGAAGCGGGTGAGCGACATGCCGTTGCTCACCCGCTTTTCGCGTTTCCGGTGCAGTCCGTTGAGCTGTCCGGTTCAATCATGATAGGATCCGTAATCACTCACCGGGAAATGAGCACTGCATTACCCGACGGCTACGATTGAGCATTCTTCGCGTCTCTACCGCACTTCGGTGCCTCAGCGGAAATCTGGTCTGTTATGAATTCTGGTTCGATTCCGGACGCGGCAACTTTACGATCCACGCTCGCGCATCTTTATGAAAGCCCTGTGGCTCTTGAAGCCGCGATCCATGCGCTGCTTAATACGAGCCCTGTGCCAGCAGTGGATGCTATCGACGGGGTTGATCTTGATCTGCAGCGAAGGGAACGTTGCGGCTTCCCCGAAGTGGTTTTCGGGGAAGGGAAAACCTTGGCGATGATTGTCAGCATCCTGCAGAAGCAACGCGAGTTCGGTCAGGATAGCCTGGTGACAAGAGTTCGCTCTGATCACGCAGAGGAGTTGCTCCGTGCTTTTCCGGATGCGATCTACAACGAGACAGCTCGCACATTGCGACGACACGTGACTTCGGATGCTGCAATTAGCTCAGATGTCGCAATCAACGATATCCAGGTCTTCGTTGTGGCAGCCGGCAGCAGTGATCGGCCTGTCGCGGAGGAAGCTCTGGAGACACTGCACTGGATGCGAGTTCCCTCCGAGCTGATCATTGATGTCGGCGTCGCTGGTCCTCATCGACTTCAGCGCCACGTTGCTCGATTACAAAAGGCCGTGGCGATCGTTTGCGTCGCAGGAATGGAGGCCGCGTTGCCGTCGGTTGTTGGCGGCTATGTGCCTTGCCCGGTGATTGGTGTTCCAACTTCCGTCGGCTATGGAGCCTCGCTGCAGGGAATCACAGCCATGCTCTCGATGCTGACCTGCTGTGCGTCGAATGTCTCGTGCGTAAACATCGATGCAGGCTTCAAAGGCGGATACGTCGCCGGCCTGATTGCGAGCCGTGTCTCGCGCGAACAGGTCAGCTCATCGCCACAGTTTTAACGCCCCGCATTTTTCGAGTTCGGAGCGTTCTCTCGGACTCGAATGTTCCGGAACTCCACTTGTGTTGGATAAAGTTGCAGTCCGATATGTCCGGCCGCCGGAAGATCCGTAATCGGCTGTTTTATGACGACAACGTCATTGATGCTTAGTTCCAATGTTTTCTCCTGCAGCTTGAACCGCACGCGATGCCACTGATTAGCCGGCACAACGGACGCCGGATTTGGAGCAACCTTGCCAAAAATACCGCCCGTGCGATTCGCCGCAGGTAACAACGCGAACTCCGGACTCTGATCGTCCAGCAATTGCACTTCCACGAAATCTTTTCCGGAGACATTGCCGTCGGGAAAGGCTCGCGGGAAGAGGCCGCTATTGCTGCCAGGACTGAGTTTGTATTCCAATTCCAGTTCGTAGTTTTCAAACTCCTTTTCTGACATCAACCAGCCCGTGCCTTTTCCCTGCATGGTTTTTCCTGTCAGCACGCCGTTCTCCACAGTCCACCCATCAACGCCTAAGACCTTCCAGCCACTGAGATCTTTGCCGTTGAACAGACTTTGCCAGCCGGCGTTATCTCCCGAACCCGGCGACGCGATCGTCATATTCCTGCCGTTGCCCGATACTTCGCGCACGTTGACCGAATGAAAGATCACGGGACGTCGCCACGACCCAATGCCAATTCTTCCTGGATGCTTCATGGGCGTTACGGTCTCAGTGCTGAATCGCGAGAAATCACCCGACCATTTGACAAGTCCTTTGCCGTCCAGCAACGTCCGCAATCCTCCTCGCCGCACCTCCACCGTCGACCGATCCCGCTGGCCGACAACAATCGACTCTGGTATCTGCACCGCCGCTTCCTTGTTGTCCATTGCGAACTTTCCGTCGAGTAACTCAAAGCCATATAACGGTGGATTAACGTTGTGAGAATTCAGCTTCCAGGCAAACATCTTACCTCCAGCAGACACATACTGATTAATATTCAGTCCGCTCCCCGTTGCCGTGAACTCGACTTCAAAGTCGTACTCGTCCGCTGGCTCATACGGCAACTGGAGAACATTCGCACCTGCCGGGTTCTCACAGGCGATACCATCGGCAACCTTCGTCCACTCGCCGACGCTGGCATCACGCTGCAGGTCAACCAATGCCAGTAGATCGATGGCATTTCCCGCCTCTGCCACCGCTTGACTCATTTCGGCGGGGTTCAATGGGTGCGACTCTGCAGACACTCCCGACGGTGCCTGAGTTTTCATTTCGACTCCCGTTGTCGACGCGTTCAGGGTGTTGCCTGTGATGGATTGTTGGCCGATCTTGTTGGCTCCTTCGTTGACAATGAGCTGATCACCGAGCAACTCAACTTTGACGCGAGTCTCTTCGCCCTTCTTTAGTGCGAAAGTCTCGGTCTCAAACGACAGATCCCCTCGAGTCACAATCAGCTTCTTGTCGCCAGCCACCAGCGAAACGGGTTCAATATCAGTTGACTGAAAGGTCAGCTCGCTGCCTTTCACCTTCATCTCAACTTCCGGATCGAGAATCTCGACGCGCAGAGTCCCCTGCGGAGTTCTCATCAGGATCACCACAGCCACCAGAATCAACGCAGCGGCTCCGCCCAACAGAATGCGTTTGTCGCGATACCACGGTGGTGATGCGGCCTGAGGTTCGGCAGGTCGACTGCCGCGCCGCGTCTGCCGTTCCTGCTTGCGTGCCGTAACCAGCGTCTGTGGATCAGTGTCGACACCGATATTGCCGTTCAACATCGTTGCTTCGGCCGCAGGATTGATTTTCACCCGCG
>CAIJTV010000627.1:0-12050 GCA_903823635.1 uncultured Planctomycetaceae bacterium | reverse complement strand
TGCAAGTTCCTGAGCTTCAACGCGTTCAGCATGCCGGAACGGGCACTCGATTGATCGGCGGCATCAACAAGTTCGCGCCTCGCGGTCGTCCAGGCCAGGTTGACAATTACAACAGCAATGCAAGCTCATTGCATGTGGGTGGCTGTCAGGTATTGCTTGGCGATGGTGGAGTGCGGTTCGTTAGTGAAAATACTAATCAACTGACGCTGAACAACCTGGCTTACATTTCTGACGGACAAGTGCTGGGCGAGTTCTAGTCTTGTGCGTGGTGCCACGAGTTAGCGATTCTTCTTTCAAGCGGCGGTGGTCGGATTCCTCAGGCATCCGACGCCGTGCGTCTGACACACCGAGTTCTTAAGAATCTGGTTGTTGCAAGAGGTCGCACTCACAACCGTCCGGTATTGATCAAAGTCATAGGCGCGGACTTCGGTTCGCGCCTATTTTTGTGTAACGGGCGAAATAAAGACCTCCGCAGTATCTTATGTTTTCCGTGAATCAATGAGCTTGCGAATTGACCTTTGACCTTTGCTTTGGAGCGTTGGAATGCGTCGTGGTTTTGGGCAACTTGCCCTCGGATTTGGTTTGATCTGTTTTGTGGCTGGTTGTAGTGGTGCACCTCCATTGGAGACATTAGTGCCCGTTGCAGGTTCGTTGATGGTCAACGGAAAACCGTTGGATGGGGTTACAATTACCTTCATCCCGGAGATCGCCAAGAATAACCGAGGAGGGTCCGGGACTACGGGTGTTGACGGAAGTTTCAAAGTCACCGACCTGACTCAGAATCTTCCCGGTCTGGCTGCTGGAAAGTATACTATTGCTTACTCAAGAATGCGTTTGCCCGATGGATCAGCGCCACCAGAACCTAAAGAAGGTGAGACTATTAATCCCGGGATTATCCGTGTGGAAACGCTTCCCACGCACTTGCAAAGTCCGGATCCGAGATCGCCGGGCAGCACGATCGATATTCCTGCGGCCGGCAACACGGCTTTGCAGCTTCAGATCCAGGCAAGGTTGCCGAAGTAGCCAGCCATGCTGATTATGTTCGCTTAGGAACCGTCCCGAAATAACATCCTGTGTCTACTGAGGCGAGAAATCACAACCCGAAACGTCAGTGAGGGATTTCTCTGCAAGGCACTGATCCCTCGCTGACGCGTCGGGTTGTGATTTCGGGAACTTGTTTCGGGACTGGTCCTTATCTGAACTGCGTATCGTTGCAGATCATTTTTACAGCAGGTCCTTTCTTGCGGAAAGGATTTTGGTATTGCTGCGACGCGAACGTTGAGTGCAATGGGTTGTGGAATCTCGCCAGGGTTTGTTTGTCAACGTGCACAGGTCCCGGCAAGCGGGGTGTTGACGTCGTCGCTTCATCAGCCGCAGGGCGTTAGCCTCAAGTTGTTTTCCTGGGTTTCAGCTGCGAAAACCGGACGCTAACGCATTCCGGCTGATTGATTCAACAACCCGCTATCGCCGTACCGCTCACAGACGAATCTTTAAGTCCACGCAATCGGGCGTCAGGGCGTGCGGGGCCAAATCGCTCCGGATCCAGCCGCAGAAAATGAGCCACGTGACTCCAGGATGGTTGCGTTGGGGCGGAATGCAGCATCTTCCTTGCACACAATCGAAATGCGGGTAAAGATTAGCTTGGCAGTCAGGATCTACCGAAATCCACCATTGCACCCTTTTGAGTGATTCGGGAAGTTTGACTGTAACCGGATCTGCATTTCACGATTACTCCACGTTCAATGAATTCTGTCATGACAATCAGCACTCGGGTACGGATCGGTTTGGTTGTCCTGCTCGGGTTAGTTGGGGGCGGCGTTTTCTGGTATCAGCGTTCGCCGCGGCCATTGAACGTCCTTCTGATCACGCTCGATACCACGCGTGCAGATCGACTGGGTTGTTACGGCTATTCACTGGCCCGAACACCAGTGCTCGATCGGTTGGCTCAAAAGGGAGTTCTGTTTGAACGCGCGTATGCTCCCGTGCCGTTGACATTGCCTTCTCATGCAACAATGCTGACGGGTCTCTATCCGCCCGAGCATGGCCTTCGCAATAATGGCGGAGCAGCATTGCCCTCGGGATTGCCAACACTGGCCACCGAACTTCAGGCTGCCGGTTACGACACAGGGGCCTTCGTCGCCGCGTTTGTACTGGACCATAAGTTCGGGCTGCAGCGAGGCTTCGACAAGTACGATGATGATCTGTCCCTTTCAGACCCCGGTTTGCATGGGCATCACCAGTATCGCGATGCCAGCCTGGTGATCGATGCCGCGCTGCGTTGGTTACGTCCTCGGACTCAGAAGCCCTTTTTCTGTTGGGTCCATCTTTTCGATCCCCACTACCCGTACCTCGCGCACGAGGACCGGTTTGGGGATGCATTTTCGGATCGACTCTACGATGCCGAGTTGGCGTATGTTGATGAGCAGCTCGACCGTTTATTCTCGACACTGGAGAAGACCGGTGCCCTCGAGAACACTGTGATTGTCGTCGTCGGCGACCATGGCGAAAGTCTGGGAGAGCATGGCGAATTGTCTCACAGCATGACTGTTTATGACGCGACTCTGCGGGTTCCGCTGTTGGTCGTTTCGCCCAAAGAAATTCGACCCGGACATCGTGTGGCCGAGCCGGTTTCGCTGGCCGATCTGGCTCCTACGCTTTTGGATCAACTCGGCCAGAAGCCCATTGCCAACGCGAGCGGACGTTCCCTGCGACCTGCCCTGCGGGGAGAGACTCAACCGTTGCTGCCTTGCTATGCAGAAACAGACGAACCCTATCACGCCGGGCATTGGTCACCTCTCCGAGCCCTGATTACTCAGAAGTGGAAATATATCCGCAGTCCTCGCGCGGAGTTGTACGATCTGATCGCTGATCCGCCGGAACTAAAGAATCTTGCCACCGAAATGCCTGATCAAGTCCTTAAGCTTGAGGAGGAACTGACAGCGTGGGAAGAGCGGATGAATGAACGCCTGGCCGACAACGTGGCGCTCACGGAACAGGAACGTCGTGCTCTGAGTGGTTTGGGATACGCATCGTATCGTGACACGAATGGCGATGAGGAACAACCGCTCCGCGACGTGAAGGACATGCTTCCGTATTACTACAAGTTGACCGATGCCTCTTCAATGATCGACGCCGGCAAGTACGAACTTGCAGAACCGATCCTGCGCGAAGTGCTGGCTGCAGATGGAGACTATTTCGCGGCCCACGGCGAGCTGGGGCGATGCCTGGTGAGACTGAACAGGCTTCCGGAAGCAGTGCAGAGTTTAAGGCGTGCAATGGAACTTGACCCTGGTGCTGAGGGAGTTCAGTCGATGCTCGGAGCGACCCTGTTTATGCAAGGCGACTATCCGACCGCAGTCGAAGCACTGGAACTGGCGATTCGATTGAATCCCGACACGTATCAGAACTACTTCAATCTTGGCATGACGCTGGAAAAGCTGGATCGGCCGGACGAGGCGATCAAGCAGTATGAAGACTGCCTGAAGCGGGCGCCCGATTTGGAGCAAGCTCGACAGCGTCTGGAAACCCTGCGCAATCGTTGAGACATCAGGGTGGATTGCGACACAAAGATTATCTGGAACAACCCGCGGCTTGATTGATTGTGCGATTGATGGAGTGTTCAGCGGATCTCGTATCAGCGGACTATTGGTCTGGTCCAAGAACCGCCTTTATGAACTCCCCGGCCATCTTTTCGACGCTGAAACTGGCTCTGCACTCTGAAGAGATCGCTGCCGCGCGAGAGATCCATGCGGCCCGTTCGTTCTGCAATTGAAGCATATGGGCCGAAAGATCCTGGACACTATCGGTCTCAAAGCACAGGCAATTCCAGCCTTCCCGGGCAGCGACAATTTCCGGCCCGTGGGGATCATGCCGCGAATAGAGCATTGGAACACCGAAGCCAAGGCTTTGAGTAATCGAAAGGCCGACGGCGCCTGCGGAAATTGATGCAAGTGCCTGCCGATAAATCTCCTTCAGTCTCGCATAATCTCCGACGTGGCCGAACATCTTAACTCGGTCAGACAAGTTCAGCTCAAGAATTCGGCGTTCGAGGTTCACTCGCTCGGGACCGTCACCCACAATCAGCAGTTTGGAGTCTGCCGGAAGCTGAGGCATCGCCATGACAAAAGCGTTCAGCATCTGCATGGGCTTCTTATCCGCCACCAGTCGACCAACGTAAAGAAATCCGGTGCGCTCGGGGCCATCCAAAGGCTGCATTTCAGCATGCGTGTACAATGCATTTGGCGCGGCAAATGCTTCGCCACGGTATTTCAACTCGTTGATCAGGATTTCCTTCTGCTGCTCTGTGTAAACAATGAGTCCAGTCGCCAGGGAACGCTGAAAATATCGCAGCCAGTTGTCGTTACCACGACGAGAATAAACATGCCCCCACAGGATTGTGCGACGCCCAAGAATGCGTCGAATAAACGCCACCGTCCATGTGTTGATGATACGCGGATTGTATTCCAGTACCGCAGCGTCTGCCTGAATAGCAGTTCGTTGAACACCGAGCTGCAGAAGGACTCGACGCTTCAGAAAAAAGATGTTCCGCGCTGTCACAAAGACGCGCGAGCCGACAACACCCGTCTTCAAGCTTTCATAAAAGTACGTTTGTCCGCAGAGGATCGTCAACGATTCATTGAAGTGCTCGATGATTGCCTTAACAAACGCCTGCCGATAGTCACCCATCGTCGTCTGAATAAGAACATATTTGGCACTGGGTGGGGATGGCATGCGAGTACAACCAGGAGATAGCAATACGCGGGAATCGCAAAAGGGGACATTCTACTCATTTTATCGTTTTGGTCAGCCAGTGAATACCGCCAGCCGGTTTGTCCCGAACACGTCTGTGATGTAGCGACTTGGGTGGGAAACAGTCTTGTTGATGTGGGTTGGAGAGGAGTAGACAGAGCCGGCGGACACCTGACCAAGCGTCCACATTTCAACTTGGCCGCAGCGTAGCGAATACACCCGTCGGACAGCAAAGTCGAAGCGCTCGAGCGTAATGGAAACCGTGAAATTTTGCAAATCGCGTTACCGGCCGCTGGCATGTACTGAGGCGGGTCTTTCCCGGACTTCAGTGGAGCCAAACACAGCCGACGCCAGCCGCGTGGGAATCATCCATCGCTATGGCGGGGACGAAAGGGATGACGCATCGATCGCCTCGTACGTTTTGCTCAGCGTGGTGGTCGGGGCGATCGCTACGAGTTGAGGTGTGAGCGAGTTCGAAGAAAGTTCAGGCCCGACATTGCCACGGTGGCCGCAGGAGTTGTCGGTGGCGACGCATTTAAACTGACGGATTCTCGCTCGACGGCCTCCGGAGGCGTGAAGCGGTCCAGTCGAGGTCGGAAGATGACGATCAAAAACAGCGGCAGATACCAGAGAACATAAGTCCCGATATCGTCCGGGTACCACATCTGCGCGGCCACAACGAGGCATGTCGAATTGGAGAGAAGATTCTCCAGATTCCGTGGGCGCGGCAGCACGGTCATTGCCGTCAGCATCACAAAGAAAATTGCCGCCATGGGGATGCGAATAAACAGTTGACTGAGAGTTGCGTCGCCGTCGGTCGGAGAATCATCCAGCAGACGGTAGGCCGTCCAGTTGGCGGTCGTGACCAGTTTGTTTGTGAACGAGCTGGCATCGCCGGAGATCAGAAGCAGTGACGTAATCAAAACGGCACCGATGCCCAGAACGGAAACCACGAACCTCAATCCGCCATTTTTCCCGTAAAAAACGGCCCACAGCGGCAACAGAAATGCCGCAAAAAACAGTGTTCCGCTCGCCAATCCCAAAAGAACTCCGGCGACGACAGGGTTGCGATAGCTGGCGATAGCCCATACGAGGCAAGCCGCCGGCAGAACATGATTAAGCTCATGAACATTGACCGCCGTGCAGGGCAGCAGCAGATAGAGACAGCTCATGGAAATGCCGAGTTGCAGACTTGCAAAATGCTGACGGCCGATCATCAACAGTCCAAGCACCACAAAAGTATGTGCGATGACGACAAGAATTCGGGCCAGCAGAGCCTCCACCGTGCCAGTGTCGCTGGAATCACCTGCCGGAGACTTGGGAAGGTTTCCGGAAAGCTGAGCCATAGCGGCACCACCGGCTGCGATCAGGGTCTCTGTCGGAGCGGGCTGCGTATCGCCGCCGGTTTGAGGATCGACCTGCACATCGCGTCGTTCCAGAAGGGCTCGACCATGTTCAACCGCCTTGAATGTGCTGTCCTCAGGGTTGTTAGTCAGAACGCTCACCATCAGGATCGCAAAAGCCGGTATGCACAGGAACGTGATTCCTGCCTGATTCAGGTTTTGATCGAGTCGGGGGCGTCGAGTGAGACTCTCATCAAAGATCAAACGAACTATCAGCATGATCGTCAATCCCATCAGCGCGATTGACGCCCACGTGTAGATGGGGTGCGACCGTGGCCCGTTGCCTAAATCCACCGATGGCAACTGTTGTGGATCATTGACTGCCACTGATTTTGCATTCGCGTCGGACGAATCACTGGAAGGTAGATCGCCGCTGGAAGCATCAGCCGAAATTACTGCCAAGGCTTGATTGTCGGGCTTTTTTGTGTCATCGGTGTCTGTTGCGGCATCAGAAGAGGTCTGGCCGAACGGCCCTGCGGATTCACTATTCTCAGTGGCCAACTCTGTGCTTGTCACCGAAGTAGCACCCGACGGCGGACCATCACCAGGCTCCGACAGAGACGATGAATCCTCCTCGGCGACCGGCGGGACCCAAACTTTGTCGCGATAAACACCCGCAACGACGATCGCCGTGGAAAGCAGGAGCAGCAAAGTCAGGTCAAGATTGCGGATTGTCAGAAAGCGAGAGAAGCGAAAAAAAACGGCGATCACCAAAAACGCGACATAAACCAGCCACGTTGGATTCGTTACATCGGTAAAGAGAAAGGATTTTTCCATAACGACCGTTGAGCTTTCTCGGATGACACCGCACTCGTGCGAGGCTTCATCTGGCGAGCAACCTGCATGAGATGTCTATTGAACGCGTTTTGTTGCCAAATGGCAACTGGCCGATTTAAAAACTGAGCGCATGGCCAGCAAAAACCATCACTTCGGCCCTCAAAATTCAGCAGGACAGCGAGTTCCACCGAGAACCAGAAAACCCTCGTAGCCCTATGCGAAGCTGATTGTATGGCCTGCAGCCCGGTAAACCGGATGTTGTGGGGGCGGAGAGAAGGAAT
This sequence comes from uncultured Planctomycetaceae bacterium, assembly GCA_903823635.1. Taxonomy (GTDB): domain Bacteria; phylum Planctomycetota; class Planctomycetia; order Planctomycetales; family Planctomycetaceae; genus SXXK01. Next base: position 4,840 of record CAIJTV010000627.1, on the reverse strand, counting down.
CGGGACCGGGTCTGCTCCGCCAAAAGCCCACAGACAGCCTTATTTCTGAAACCGGAAATTCTCGCCAGATCCCATTGATATTGCCCAAACCTCCGCGACAATACGGCCGGAAGAGGTTCCCTGATTGTTGTATTGGCCGTGGGTTTGAAGCTCGGCTACCAATTGTCAAAAACCAAAACTTGACCGCCCGGCATTTGGATGGCAAATGAATACCAGCGACCAAGCCACTGGTTTCTGGGAGCGGGGACAGGTGGCATGTGATTGAATCAGGTTTCGAGACCCGGAATTGAAAGGGAAGACATGAAGATTTTTGCAATGATGATGACGCTGTGTGCGATTCTCGCCACAGGTGCTGTTGAAGCACGACAGGAATTGACACCGGTTCCAGAAGTACCGGGAGCATTCGTAGAGTCACATGCTGTGCCGCTCTACACGAATGTGGTTTACAAGGACCGCGACGAAATGTCGCCATGTGCACAGCCAAAGATCATCGCTGTTAAGGACCCATGTGCTTGCGAAGATCCTTGCAACAGTTGCGGACCAAAGTGCGTTTACATCCAGATCTGCGTCCCAACCTGTGGTTGCGAACTGATCAGCTGCCGCCGTAACGGTGACCGTATTCGTTATGATTACGGCAAGTACGCTGTAGACGTCCGCATCAAGCGAGATCACATCGAAGTTGATTATCAGGACTAGTCTCAACGCAGACTGGCTGGCGTGAGTCAGCCAGACATGTCTGACAAGACTTACTGAAACTGCGACGAGGGCGATGGAGCTAATCCATCGCCCTTGTTTTTTTGGTTCTGCGCGAAATGAAGTGCGCGACCGAAGACGAAGCCAATGAAACAGCGAGGGATCTCCATGGGAGGACTTGAGGCAGCGGCCGTCAAATAACCTACCAATCAGGCGAGCGGCCGGTGTGAACCGGCCGGTAACTTCGACTAAACAATTATTTCGATCTGCGCAATTCATTTCGCGCTGAACCGTTTTTTTGTCACTCAACCAGCCCCGCGTCGCTCGACAATCAGCCGGAGCTGAATCTTTTGAAGCGGCCCGATTGTTGGTTCAAACAGCGTGAAAACACTGGAAGTACTGGAGAGACACCAAAACCCGACGCGTCAGCGAGGGATCTACGGAGACATTGGTGCAACGAGAAATCGCAATCCCTCGCGCACGCGTTTTGAAGTTGCGCATTTTCAGGCCCGGAGGGTCGACAAATCCAATGCCGGTGGCGTGAGCCACCGGTAATCGAACATAAAGAATCTAAGGCCTCGGAGGGTCGACACAAGGACGCATGTTTCGGCCCTTCAGGCCTGAATCGCAGCGTCTTTTCCAGTCCGGTGGCTCACGCCACCGGCAGAGGATGTGCCGGGCTTCCAGCCCTAACCAAAATGCGCAATCCCTCGCTCACGCGTCGGGTTATGATGAAAATTTCTCTTTTTGTTCCACGGGCCACGACGCATCAAGATTGCGCGACCTGAGACGATGTTTTGTAAAGCGCGAGGTGTGGCGGATTGCGAATTCTGCAATCAACACCAGCGATTGCCATCGCAGCGTATCGTCATGAGGCCTACTTCAGCAGAGCATGCAACTGCTCATCAAGCAGGCTGGAGACTTTCAGTCGGCTCATGCTGAAATCGCCAAAGTCTGTATGTCGACTGGGAACAGACACAATGTAGGCACCAGCAGCAGCAGCGGCGCGAGTGCCGGTTTCACTGTCCTCGAGAACAAGCATTTCGGCAGGATCAACACCGTGCATTTCGGCAGCCTTGAGATAGATCTCCGGATGAGGTTTGCCGTGAGTCACATCTTCGGCAGTGAGGGTAAAATCAATTCGGTGCAGCAGATTGAACTTCTCAAGCAGATGCGTCATGTAGGTTCGAGGTGACGAAGTGGCGACCGCGCGAGGCAGTCTTTTGGCATCCAACAGCTCAAAGACTTCCAACAGGCCGGGCATCATGGCAAGGCGATTCTCAGCCAGCGATGCAAACAGGATTTTCGTTTCCAGCATCAGATCTTCAAGAGAATCCGTCAGCCCTGTGAGATCTCGAAGCACTGTGAACGCTTCCACGGGACGACGCCCCATCATGCCGTGGCGAATGGTGTCGGTCATTTCGAGGCCTCGACGAGCCATCAACTCGACGCCAGCCAGCTCAAAAATGTCCTCGGTATTGAGCATCAGCCCATCAAGGTCAAAAACCACAGCACGAATCACAGGGCGGCTCGACATGAAGAATAAGCTAACGTTATGAGTAGAAGGAAAGATTTCGAAAAGACAATGGTGCCTGTTCACGCAGGCGGCTACAACAAGACCGGTTCGGCGTTGTGAGATTATTGCAGGACGACGTTCCGCCTTCTGAGAAATGTGGCAAAGTTCCCAGCGAGTGCCCATTCAGCGTGTATTCTAGTGGGAGTCGTGAAGAGAGACACCGCTGGCAGAGACGATATAAGGATTCTCCCGCTGGCGGTTAACGGGACGACTGCTCCCGTTTCCGGGAATTGCTGAGGCTGTTATCCAGCCTCTTTGACTCAGTTTTAAGCGATCCCTAGACTCGCGGCCCTGTCAAGGAATCAGATCTTCAAGTTCGTCGTCAAGCTAAGGGTCATTCGCGTTGTCCAGCGGTCAGCCGAATCACCACCAGCGACGCAGATCTCGAACTTCTCAGATCGCTCAAGCCTATCGAACTGCTCACGAAGTCGTCTCGGCGGCCATGTCTTTGGGTTTCCTGATCTTTGGCGGATATTGGCTGGATAAGAGATACGGCTGGAGTCCCGTATTGACGATCTGTGGTGCCCTCCTCGGTCTAATCGTTGCCGGAGCGTCCTTGCGACAGCTCCTGCATCGACTGGATCGCGAGTCGGCGGAAGTAAAACGAAAAGCGGCGCAGGCAAGAGAGGCTCGCTCGGAGTGACTCAGAATTCTCGAGGTGCTGGTCTCAAGTCCGCGCTGTCGCTTACGTTCTTCGTGGCACTGGGCTGGGTATTGTGTTTCTGGCCGGCGAGAATGCTGCGTGGCGAAGCGGGAGTCTGGTGGATGTCACTTGCGGCAATTGCCGTTTTGGTGCCCGGCTGGATTGTTGTTTTTCTTTCGACTGCCGCTATTCTGCGAAACGACTTATCGGTGATGCTTGTTCAGACGATGATTCGTCTCTTCAGTGTGGCCGGGACGGCGTTGGCGGTGAAGAAGCTTCGCCCGGATTTGGGAATCGTCGATTTCTTCGGCTGGCTGATCGCGTTCTATTTGCTCGCGTTGGTCGTTGAGGTAACGTTGCTGAAACGACACGTTGCGGCTTCGTCTGTTAAATAAATTTACTGATCTAAAGCAAGAATTTTCAGGGGCTGGCGGACAAGCGGAAATGAGTGAGCAAGATCATTTTCATCACGTTCGCGACTACACCTATTTCGAGGTGCCTAAGTTCCTTACGTCTCCACATGTTTATGACGGCGTAGAGGCTGTTCCCTGGCATACGCTTCAGGCGCTTCATCTGCACAGCCCGACGCTTGAGCAGGTGAATGAGGCTATGGAGGGAAAGATCTTCATTCCTCAGCCGTTCGCAGGGACCGCTCGCGAGCCAGGGTTTCTGATCTCGAAGTTCATGGTTCTTCAGTTGGTCGTGCTTTTGCTGTGTCTGTTTATTTTCCGAGGGCTGGCGAAACGAATTCGCAGTGGGGTTCCTGCGAAGGGACGCTTCTGGAACTTCTGGGAAGCCATTGCGCTGTTTATTCGGGATGAAGTGGTACGGCCCACGATTGGCGACCACTCTCATGCTCATGATGAACATCACGACCATGGCGATCACGGGGCTCACGGTCACGCGGATCATCCTCATGGTCATGCTGGCCACGGTCACGCGGTTGCTTTTGCTCACCCGGCTGACAAGTACCTGCCGTTCGTCTGGAGTTGCTTCTTCTATATTCTGCTCTGCAATTTGTTGGGTGCGGTGCCGTTTCTTGGTTCAGCCACCGGCGACATTAATGTGACTGGTGCTTTGGCTTTGACTGCCCTGGTTGCGACGTTCATGTTTGGTGCGCAAGCCATGTCGGTGAAGGGTTTCTTTGGCAACCTGATTCCTGAAACAGGTGTGCCCGGAGCGGGGGGGCTGGTACTTGGCGGGATGATGTTTGTCATCGAATTGCTGGGTTTCTTCATTAAGCATGGAGTTCTGGCGGTTCGATTGTTTGCGAACATCATGGGTGGTCACACGGTGTTGGGTGTGATTCTTGGTTTTATTGCGGTTGCGGCGACGAAAAGCAATTTGATCTACGGCATGGTGGTTCCTGGCAGCGTTATCGGCCAGGTGTTCATTGGTTGCCTCGAGTTGTTTGTAGCGTTCCTCCAGGCCTATGTCTTTTCGTTCCTTGCAACGATCTTCATTGCGGGTGCGATCCATAAGCACTGATTCAGTTTTTTGCCGACGACTTTCATTGCTGAGAGTCCCGGTTTGCTTGTTGTTCTGAAAATGGTTTCGCCGGTCGCCCGAGACAGGCGGCGTCACTTTGATGAGTTTTGTTTGAAAGAGGAGTTTTGTTGTGGCTCAGTTTGTGAAGACTTGTTTCCTGGTTGTTGCTGCGATTGTTGCGATGAGCGTACCTGCGATGGCTCAGGAGGCCGTTGCTGCTGGTGGTGCTCAGCCGTTGATTTCTTTCAGCGGTGCTGCTGGTGCTGGTATCGTAATGCTGGGTGCGGCATTCGGTATTGCGAAGATTGGTGCTGCTGCTGTTGAGAGCATGGCTCGTCAGCCAGAAGTTGCTGGCGACATTCGCGGTGCGATGATCGTAGCTGCTGCTCTTATCGAAGGTGCGACCTTCTTTGCTTTGATCGTTTGCATGATCTCCTAGT
>CAIJTV010000626.1:0-3248 GCA_903823635.1 uncultured Planctomycetaceae bacterium | reverse complement strand
TGCTCATCGCCGGAGCCAGCGTTTTGTGATGGTTTTCGGACCCTTCCGTCATGTTCTCGATGAAGTACTCCGCCTTCGTCATCTTTCCGATGTCGTGAAAGTACGCGCCGACGCGAGCCAGAAGTCCGTTGGCTCCGATCGATTCCGCAGCGGCTTCAGCAAGTGAGGCCACCGTCATCGAATGGTTGTAAGTTCCCGGAGCACGGCGAGCCAGTTCCAACAGTAGCGGATGAGAGACACCGGTCAATTCCAGCAGGCTGATATCCGTCACCACGCCGAAGGCCTGCTCAATAAACGGCAGACTTCCAGCCACCAGATAGCAGCATACGAGCGACCAGCCGGCAAACTTCAGAGCCGTCACGATCACTCCCATGTTTCGCCACGCATCATCCGCGCCATGGGCACGCATGACACCAACGCCCCAGACGGCGTAAAAGGCGACGGCCGAAACCATAAAGCCAATCTTGATCATCACCAGTCGCGATTTGATTCGTCGCAACGGGATGATTGATGTCACGCAGATCGTCATCAGAGACACGAAGTGACCGAGATCGCTAACGGTCGCCATGGAGATCATCAGCGACAAGCAGAAGGCCGTCAGAATGGCGACGACCTGGCTGTACGCAATGGCGGTGATCATGACCGCGGCTAGCAACGGAACGATCTCCGCACGCCACGGATCACGGCTCATCAATGTGCCAAGGAACACGGTGCCGATGCACATCCCCACAAAGATGACCAGGCGGCTGGTTTCTTCGAGCATCTTTGGGGACGAAAACTTCAGGAACGCTCCGAATAAAATCACCAGCAAAATGACCAGCATCGCTGTGCCCACGACTCGAGAGAATCGTTGAAATCTGGAAATGCTGGATTCATGAGCGAGATACTCCAGCCACAAAAGGCCGAGCTGTTCGTCTGTTTCCAATAACATCGTGCCTTCAGGCACAATCACAGTGCCCTTAGTGTACTTGTCGAATTTTCGAGGAGCGGATTCGCCGGCCAGCTTTAACTCCGCGTCGGTAGCGACGGGATCAAGTTTCAATTGATTGCGAAAATTCTGCTGCAGCCAGAATTCAATGACCTGCTGAATTGCGGACAGATTCTGCAAGCTGGGCCAGGATTTCCCGAGACGACCTGTTTCCTGCAATTGCTCCATCAGCAACACATCGGCGAGCACACCGTTGTGTAGCACCAGCCCAGCAGAATTCACGACCTTGATCGATCTTTTGCGGTTGGCAGAATTCGTGACGTCCGGGTTGGCCCCCAGAAGGCTGCGGGCCGAACTATTGTCGATCAATCCCAGGCTGCGAGCATCCTTCGTCAGCAGCTCAAATTCGCTCATCAACAGGTCAATGCGTTTGCCCTTTGACTCGTCGGCATCTCGCAACTGGTTCTTCAGCACGTTGAAAGATGTCTCGCGGGTCGCAGCATCCTGTGTCGTCAGACCGAATGCCGCCAGGGTCGGCAACGCGACCTGATTGATTGATTCGGCGTTGGCAATCTCACTCAGTTGATCGCGTAACAAGGACTGCAGGCGATCGACGATGGCCGATTCCTGCACCAGCACCAATGGAGCGTCCTTGATGGCCTCATCAAGGTTCAGTTGCGTCTCGCGGACGTTTTCGACTTCGAAATCAACACGAGCCTGCACGCCCACATCGGCAATCTGACCGGCTCGATAAGTAAACCGAGATCGCCAGGCTTGAACGGATAACAACAGCCCCACGGTGGCAAACGTTGCAATCAAGACGTGCGTCAGGACTTTGTAGTCGCGAAACGCCGAAAGCAGACGATCCCAAATGGACGGAGTCGGACGAAAAACACGCGTGGGACGTGATCGCCGGGTTCCAAAGAACGACATGGCGATTATCCCGCGTTGAAATCGAAAGACTGAACCGGCAACAACCGCGTTGCCAGTTTAAGAATCGAACAATCCAGAACAACACGAGAGTTCCGCAGTGGTTGCACTGAGGAACGTTCTTGCAGGGATGTGAACATGAAAGCAACGGCCGACGGATGTGCGTCCGTCGCGCTGGCTGGTGCCGGAAAACTCACACTCAGGACCTTGATGAGTTCTGAATGGTGTCTGCTTCGTACGCCGAAACAATCTCCCGGACCAGCCGATGTCGGACAATATCCTGTCCAGTTAGCTTCACAATGGCAACCCCAGGGATATGAGAAAGACGACGAATGCCGTCCTGAAGGCCGCTCGCAACGCCTCTTTCGAGGTCAATCTGGGTTGCATCGCCCGTAACGACAATGCGGGAATTGAGCCCCATTCGGGTCAAAAACATCTTCATTTGCGTGGTTGTGGTGTTCTGAGCCTCGTCCAGAATCATAAACGTGTCATTCAGCGTTCGACCTCGCATAAAGGCCAAAGGCACGATTTCGATCACGTCATTCGCCATGTATCTCCGGACTTGTTCATGGTCCAGCATGTCATTAATGGCGTCCAGCAAGGGCCGCAAAAATGGATTCACCTTGGCAAACATGTCCCCTGGGAGAAATCCCAGCTTTTCCCCGGCTTCCACGGCAGGTCGTACCAGAACGATCTTTCGAACCTGTTCTGCCCGCAAAGCTTCCAGAGCCATCGCGACAGCCAAATAAGACTTGCCAGACCCAGCAGGGCCATCACACAAGACGAGTTCGTGCTTGCGAATCGCCTCCATGTAAACTTTTTGCCCGTCTGTCTTGGCTCGAATCTGGCCGACTCGATCTTTGCCGCCTCCGGTTCGCATTTCCTGAACGACTCGGTTCGGCGCAAACGTATCGGCGGCCGAGTGACTGCCGTGGTGTCCGTCAGAATGTAACATTCGATGAGATCCTGATGGCTCCGGCGCGAGAGAAATCTCGACGTCTGATGGAGTCAATTCCTGACTATGTTGAAGAATGTTCCGCCACCGATTCAGCAAATCTGTGCAATGGCGAACCTGCTCTTCATCCCCGGAAACGCGTACTTCGTTGCCTCGCAACACAACCTGAGCACCGGTGATTGAGCAAAGTCGACGAAGATTCTCGTCGCGAAACCCAAACAGTGCGCGGGCCTCGTCGTGATGTGTCAACACTAATGTAGAGTCAGCCATAGATGGCTCGAAAGCGGCAACCAGAAAACAAAAGAGCCGTGATCACAAATGGAATCGTGATGGTTCAACAACCTTTACTCAACGACGTTTACAAACGCGTCATCGAACAGGTGTTGATTCAACCGTGCGAAATCAATTCTTATTCAACGGCAAGCCGCAGGCGTC
>CAIJTV010000625.1:0-2730 GCA_903823635.1 uncultured Planctomycetaceae bacterium | reverse complement strand
GTCACTCCGGGAGCTGGATCATCAATCCAAACCTGATAGGTCTGAGCCTCCTCCTGAAAACTCCATGTGACAGTAGCGCGAGATCTCAACGCATGCAGAGACGGTTCCGTTGCCATGACCGGACTCAACTGACTGCGAAACGCATAGCTCACCGACCATTCTCCAACAGCCTCATTTGCAGCGACGCCCCGAACCCAGGCCTGATAGCGTCCGGCCGGGAGGGCATCGGGGCGATATGAAGTCACGGCTGTCGTTGTCGTAACACGAATCTGCGGACGTGATGGCTGATCCAGACTGGCAATCCACACTTCATATTTCGCCGCACCGGCCAGTGCCTGCCATTGAATCAGTGGTCGATTGGAGATCTGCCCGGAAACTCCTGTGATAGCCGCTTTGGCGGCAATGGTGAACTGCCCCGTCTCGGACCAAAGCCCTGTTGCGTTATTAGCAGAGACTTCCCGGACCTGAACTCGATAGCTGCCGCTGGAAAGAGATATCAATGGGACAAAGCGAGTCACTCCGGCGTCTGTGCTGCTTCGGATAAATTCCGTATCAGGAGTTGCCGCTTTACTGATCCAGACGCCATATTGCGAAGTCGCATTCAGTTGATTCCAGGTGATCTCTGGCTTCTGATTCATGCTGGTGGCAATAGGGTTGATCACTGCAACGCGAACAACAGTCAGTTCATAGCGAGCCGACCAGGCTGATACCCCCGCCTCGTTCCGAGCACGGACGGCGATGCTGTATTTCCCGGGCACCAGATCCATCGACGGTGTGTATGAGTTTACAGCCACGATGGCTGACGATACGAGAACGACTCCCGTATCTTCATTTCGGATCCAGACTTCGTAGTTACTTTCCGTGGCGACGTCACTCCATGAGATTTGTGGACGCGGATTTCGTGTTCGAGTGATCGTTCTGTCGAAACTCGGAACAGCCGGCCTTGCCGACCGGATCGTTGCGTTCTCCAATGTCAGGATCTCGAGAATGCCGCGCGGAGCATTGAAGCCGCCGTTCAGCGGCATTCCCCACGCTAGCTCCATTTTACCATCATTATTAGTATCGCCGAGATTCGTGAGCGAACTCAGATAGGCGGAAATAGAAATGCTTAGTTGTTGGACTGATTTCGCACGTCCTTGGGGCGTGAGGGTGATCACTTGCAGATGTGATGAGCCTTCGCCTGTGGCATCGCCAATGATGACAGCAAGATCCTCAATGCCATCCGCGTCAACGTCGCCAACTGAGGTGAGATCCCAGATCGCGTCGTTGTCAACAAGATTCGGGCCACCATTGAGTCCATCGCCGATGCTCACAAACTGCTTCATCGTACCATCTGCATTCATCAGCAGAATGTCGACCTGCTTCGGAATAGATTCCACGACGCCATCGAAGTTCACGTAAGACGCGCTGAGGGCTGCGAGATCTCCGACACCGTCACCGTTAACATCTCCGATCGATGTGATGCGCGACCCGAAGTTCTCTTCTTCTTCGATCGTGGAGTTCCACGCAGTCGTATTCTCGATCTTCGCGAAGTTCCTGACGGTGCCATCGGCTTTCAGAAACATGGTGTACACCACGCCCCGATCTTCTCCGCCGACGTCGGCGTCTGAGGCAGCCACGACAAGATCGACAACTCCGTCTCCGTCCATGTCGCCCGGAGAGGCGATCGACATTCCAAAGCCGTCGCCATTTTGAAGTGTCGGACCACCATTCAGCGAGTTGGCGATCTTTGTGGTGCTCTTCGCCGTCCCATCCGACTTGAGTCGCACGATGTAAACCGCACCGCGTTCGGTTCCACCGGTGCCGTCACCCGGAGCCCCGATCGCAATATCCGTAATTCCGTCTCCATCGATATCACCTAGGCTGGTCACGCTGGCTCCGAAAACATCATCAGAGTTCAATGCGGGCCCACCGTTATGATTGCTCGCAATCCTGACGGACTTCAGTACCGTGCCATTGGCGTTCTGAAAGACCACATAAGCGGCGCCTTTCGGACCGCTCTGCTGCATGACTCCTCCGTCCATTGGATCGGTCACAACATAATCCTGAGTTCCGTTCTGGTCGAGATCCCCAATTGGTGCGACATCAAAGCCAAGGAATGTCAGCGGCCAGTTACTGGCCGGCTGGCTGATTTCCCCGCCGAGTGTCAACGTGCTGACGGTCGACAGAGGAAACGCGACTCTGTTATTAATGGTGAAGCGATAGTCTTCGACTTCGCCGTCAGAAGCCAGTCCCAGCGAATTCGCAGACGCCACATCTGTGCTTATTCGGAATCGAGCGTAAGTTTTTCCGATCGAACCCGCAGTTGCGAGCGGAAATGTCAGTGTGAATCGCTGATCGTCAGTACCAGCCGGGACGGCGACCTGAGTTCGTTCTGTCGCATTCTCAAAGAGGCCGTTGCGATTCAGGTCAATCCATCCGTACAGCGTGGCCGCGCGGTCGGTTGTATTCGTGGCCTGAATCGTAACAACAGCATTTGTGCCAGCCGCCGCCTGCAGATCCAAAGGATTCAGAACGCCATCCTCGTCATCACGCCCGCCCGCTGCAAAGAGATCATCCGCCTGTGCTCCTGAGCTTTGCTGAGCCCCGTTGTCGCCATCAACACCAGCTCCCAGGAAAAGAGTGGTCTGTGTTTGATCGATCGTATGCCGTGGTCCGTTATTCGCCGTCAGCGTTTGATAATTCTCGACACCTGTTGCGGACGAGGTGTCTGGTGCATCGCCGAGGTCC
>CAIJTV010000624.1:0-2557 GCA_903823635.1 uncultured Planctomycetaceae bacterium | reverse complement strand
GCGACGCTCGACCAATCTTTCCGCGATCCCGCAGAATCCAGGCTTCTACATCTATCACTTGCAGGACACAGAGATTTATCTCAACGGTCAGCTTGCCGCAGAACTTCGCGGCGCAAGTGATGGGTATGTCCGGGTGCCTCTGAGCAAGGAAGCTGCAGCAAGACTCGTTGAGGGCACAAACCTGATTGCGGTCCACTCCTCTGCTGCAGAAGTAGAGAACAATGCCTCTGAAAACGCGTCCGGAAAAACACCCCGTTTTATTGACCTCCATCTGATTGACGGAAATGCCACTCCCGCTCTGCCCGCCAATTCCGGATGGGATTGGTTCATGAGGCAATGGAAGATGTGGTTTAGTATCGGCGTCACTCTCGTCGTTCTGATCGCCCTGATGTATGAGAAGCCAGCGGACCTGGTCTTTGTTGGTGCCATTATTCTGCTTTCGCTTTGCGGCGTGATCACAGTTGCCGATGCCTTTGGCGGCTTCATTAGTAACTCGCTTCTGATGGTCGCCGCATTGTTTGTTGTTACAGCGGGATTGAAGGAAACAGGAGTTGTCGATGCCGTAGGAGCTAAAGTTCTCGGGCCAGCGCGTACAGAACTGGGCGGCCTGTTAATGCTATCGGCCTTCGCGATTGGGACCTCAGCATTTTTGAACAACACTCCAATCGTCGCGATGTTGATTCCCGTCGTGATTTCGTGGTGTCGCAAGCAACACGTCGCTCCATCGAAACTGCTGATTCCTCTGTCGTTCATGACAATTCTTGGCGGTTGCTGCTCCCGTATTGGCACCAGCACGAACCTTGTCGTGGATGGCCTGATGAAAAAAGCCGGTATCCCGGAAATGTCGTTCTTCGAAATCGGATATGCCGGAATTCCATGCGCAATAATCGGTGCCATCTACATGCTGACAGTGGGGCGTAAACTTTTGCCGGAACGCAAAGAATTCATGGAGCAGCTTGGCGAATCACGCCGCGAGTATCTCGTTGAAATGGTTGTCACGCCTGCCTGCAGACTCATCGGTCAAAGTATTGAAGCGGCCGGACTTCGTCGCCTGCCGGGACTCTTTCTGATCGAAGTTGATCGTCGCGGAACAGTCATTGCGCCGGTCAGCCCGGACACGGTGCTTGAAGCCAACGATCGTCTCGTGTTTACAGGAATCGTTGGCACCATTGTGGACCTCAAAAAGATCCCCGGTTTGGAAGCGGCTTCCGACACTTCCGATGCATCCGCCGTTGAACAACGAAAAAGAAGGTTGTGTGAAGCTGTTGTCAGTCGGTCGTCTCCGCTGATCGGACAAACCGTCCGTGACGCCCAGTTCCGATCGCATTACAACGCAGCCATTGTTGCGATCCATCGTAACGGCGAGCGACTCACAACCAAGATCGGTGATGTTAAGCTGGAATCGGGCGATACTCTGCTGATGCAGACTGGTGCGAATTTTGTTCAGGCTCATCGAAATAATCCAGACTTTTATCTGGTCAGCGACGTCGAAGGTTCGCAGCCTCTGCGGCATGAAAACTGGTGGGTCGCCATGCTCATTTTTGGCATGCTTCTGGTGGTGATGTTCTTCGGAGGAAGTGACACGGCAATGTTGGGAGCGTTTGTCGCAGGTGGCCTGATGGTGCTGACACGATGTATGTCGGCGTCAGACGCGCGACAGACCATCGAGTGGCCAGTACTGATTGCCATTGGAGCCTCCTTTGGCCTCGGCACAGCCCTGGAAAAATCCGGAGCTGCTTTGTTTCTTTCCAGTAAGCTGGTTGCGATCACGCAACCTCTTGGCCCGTATGCCACGCTGGCCGCAATTTACTTCGTGACGATGGTCTTGAACGAATTGGTCACCAATAACGGGGCTGCCGCTTTGGCGTTTCCTTTCTGCCTGAAGGCTGCAGAACTCAGCCATTGCGATTCTCGACCGTTTGTAATGGCTGTCGCTTTAGCCGCATCCTTCGCGTTCGCTTCACCAGTTGGCTATCAGACGCATATGATGGTGTTCGGGCCGGGCGGTTATCGCTTCAGCGATTTCGTTAAAGTCGGAGTTCCGTTGAACATCCTGCTTTGGATCGCCTGTGTTATCCTGATCCCAATGATCTGGCCATTTACCGTCTGATCCTGATCCAACCGGAGAACTGTCGTCACATGTCGAACGAAAGCCTGAAGTACGTACCTGATGCTGCACTCAAGCTTTTGCCTGCCGGTCGGATCGGCGCACTCAAGGATAAACTGCTGTCGGCGGCCGAAGAGACTCTGAAGGATGTCGATCTATGGCAGTCCGGTGGACCAATTCCTGCGGCAAAGCAGCCGCTCGATGCCGGATTCATCCAGTGGCCTGAAGAACTCCTCGCGGATTTGCAGATCAACCGCGACAAAAGTCTCGTGGCAAGGCTGGAAACCTGTGGTGCTCGACTGCGGGAGGCCTCGGATTCTGTGGTTGTGCTGGGGATTGGCGGATCCTACATGGGCATGCGAGCCATGTTCGAAGCACTCCGCAGTCCGTACCATAATGAACAATGCCGTAAGACTCGCGGCGGGATTCCGCGTTTGTATTTCGAAGGCT
>CAIJTV010000623.1:0-2723 GCA_903823635.1 uncultured Planctomycetaceae bacterium | reverse complement strand
GTATTTGACGGCATTGGCAGAAGTGAAAACTCCTGAAGATCGAGCCGCTCTGCGTGAGCGCGCCGTGGATCAACTCACCAAAACACTGAACATCAAAGCGACAATATCTCCGGTTGAAGTGACGGCCACAAAAAGCCCTGATGAAAAGTTCATCGAGCTGGTTTATGAGACGGAAACCGACCTGGAAATTTCCGCGAGATGCGATTCAGGGTTATCGGATAAATCAGATGCTCAGAAGCTGGCTATCCTGCTGAATATTGATGAAGGCTCTCAGAAAGTTTTCAACAGCGAACAGGCTCAGAAGCTTCGGCAGCAGGGCTATGGAATTGTCGCACCAGAACTGCGGGCAACCGGAAGATATGCTGTCGCGGGAGATCGGATTGGCAACGCTCCTGATCATAATTCCGCCGAGTGGTCCCTGTGGATTGGTCGCCCGCTGTTGGGCCAATGGACCATGGATGTCTTTCAAACTGTGGAGGCTCTGGAGAAACACTTTGGTGCGCTGCCAAAGGAGATTCTGATTGTAGGACAGGGATCTTCCGGTCCGATCGCTCTCACGGCCGCGGCCATGGATGATCGAGTTTCACAGGTACTCGTCCAGAATTCGCTCGGCACATTTGTCGACGACAAAAAGTATAATGGGCCCCGACTGGGATTGCTGGTTCCCGGCCTGCTGCGAGATGCTGGTGATATCGGCCACATCGCTGCGATGATTGCTCCGCGATCCGTGCAGATCGAGAATCCCGTGAGTGCATCGGGGACTTCGCTCTCCCGGGACGCAGCGTCAAAGTCGCTTCAGTTCTGCGCTGATGTCTATACGAAACTTGGCGCAGCCGATGCGTTTGTGATCACCACGGCCAATTGACCGGCCTGTTGCGTGAAGCATTTCACGAGCGACAAGTGCAGTGAGACTTCTCGGTCTAACGCTCAAAACCACGTATCACTATTCAGTGCGCGGTCAGGATTGAGGCAATGTTCCCCATGAAGTATCCCGCGAACACTCGGCCGCAATTCCTCACGTGCAAAGAATAACTCTGGTAACCAACATGAATCGACGTGACTTTCTTTTGACCGGCGTTGCCGCCAGCCTTGCCACGCCGCTTCTGGGAGCTGTCCGCACTGAACAATTTGAAGCCGCCTGTCAGGTGCTGGACAAGGCGACGTCGAGCGGGCAGGTTTCTGCGGCGGTGCTGCATGTAGTTCAAAAAGAGGAATCCTTTTCGAAGTACTTCGGAGCAGCAAAATCCAGTGACGCGATGTTTCTGCTAGGGTCAATTTCGAAACCGATTTGCGTGACAGCATTGATGACTCTGTTTGATCAGGGCCAGTTTCGACTTGAGGATCCAGTAAAGAAATTTCTCCCGACTTTCACTGGCGATGGTCGCGAACGAATCACACTACGAGACTTGATGACTCATGTCTCAGGCCTTCCCGATCAACTTCCGGAGAATGATGTTCTGCGAAGAAGCCACGGCGATCTGAATGAGTTTGTTGAAAAGGCCATCCGAACGCCGTTAGTGTTTGAACCAGGAACTCGCTATGGATACTCCAGCATGGCGATTCTTCTGGTGACCCATGTGGCCGAACTCATCAGCGGTACCAACATCCGCGATCTTGTCGCAAAAACTGTGCTTGCTCCGCTGGGGATGCAGCATTCGGCTCAAGGCTTGGGGCGATTTCAACTGAGCGACTTTGTGCCGTGTCAGACAGAGTTTGCAGCCCCAGAAGCTGGTGCTGGTGACCCGACCGCAAAGGAATGGGACTGGAATAGTGCTTATTGGCGCGGCCTTGGCGCACCGTGGGGCGGGACTCATGCTTCAGCGGCGGATGTGAGCCGATTTCTGGAAGAGTTTTTGCACGAACAAGGCAGAGTTCTCAAACCAGAAACAGCGAGAATGATGGTTCGCAATCACAACGCCTCAGAACTGACACCGCGAGGACTGGGCTTCAACGTGGGAGCCGCCGCCGGTAGTCGAGGATGCTCGGAGGAAACATTCGGCCATACAGGTTCAACAGGAACTCTAGCCTGGGCCGATCGCAGCAAAGAGGCGATCTGCGTAATTCTGACTTCGCTGCCGGGACGAGCGGTTGATCCTCATCCCAGAGATCTCGCGGGGGCAGCCGTGGTTTCGGCGTTGAAGTAGAACCGACGATATCGGTGTTTCGGTGTTTCGGTGTTACGGCCTGCCGCCAATGTTTCCTGAATTGAAGCTTAAATCGCCAGTGGTGTGCCTGCGTTCGTTGGACGAACTTGTCACACCCTACAGTTTTCAACGTTATTCTGTAGGGTGTGACAAGTTCGCTTTAGCGAACGCAGGCTCACCGACTGAGTCTCCATTTTATTCAAACCTGACGTTTACTCGGGACTCTCTCCAGACTCCGCTTGCTGACTCGAAATGACTGATTTGTTTGATAACGCGGCTACGGAATCACTGCGACTTGATCTGCGTTTGAGTCATGAAGTGATTCGCCGTCTCCGCAATCGATTGCTCAAACGATTCCTGCCGGATTTCGCGGTGTTGGCGGATTTCGCTGTGTTGGCGGATTTCGCGGTGTTGACGGACTTCGCGGTGACGGCGGACGTCCCGGAATCACATCAGTTGAAGCTGCACTGTCCGCTGCACTTGGCACTGGTACTTCAGTGATTACAATTTCTCCTGCTGGCGCTACAGAATCAGCTTCAAACCCTGAATACGTTGTTACTAATTGTTTCCTTGCATCGT
>CAIJTV010000622.1:0-3547 GCA_903823635.1 uncultured Planctomycetaceae bacterium | reverse complement strand
GTGAATCAGGCGTCGCGGCCATCGTGCCTGGCAAACCTGACGAGAGCGAACTCATTCGTCGCGTCATGACTCACGATGCCGATCTGATTATGCCTCCGCCGGATCAGAAGAAACCGGTCTCCGAGTTACAGATTCAGACGCTGAAGCAATGGGTCACAGAAGGCGCGAAGTATCAGGCTCATTGGGCTTTCACGCCGCCAACGAAAACTCCGCTGCCAAATGTTGCTGCAAAGAATCCGATCGATGCGTTCGTGATGAGCAGATTACAAGCCGAAGGCTTAGCGCCCTCGCCACAGGCCGCGAATCATACGCTCGGTCGACGCGTGTATCTTGATCTTACGGGACTTCCGCCGTCTCCTCAGGAGTTGACCGCATTCGAACAGGATGGGCTGGAGGCAACGGTCGATCGCTTGATCAACAGTGATCGCTTCGGCGAGAAATGGGCTCGGCATTGGCTCGATCTGGCTCGTTACTCGGACACGAACGGTTACGAGAAGGATCTGCAGCGAGAACAATGGGCGTGGCGGGATTGGGTCATTCATGCCGTCAACCGTGACATGCCGTACAACCAGTTTCTGATTGAACAGATTGCGGGTGACCTGCTTCCGAATGCGACCCAGAGTCAGATTATTGCCACCGGTTTTCTTCGCAACAGCATGATCAACGAAGAAGGTGCCATTGTGGCGGAACAGTTCCGCATGGTTGAAATGTTTGATCGCGTCGACTGCATCGGCAAGGCGGTGCTTGGCCTGTCAACTCAGTGTGCTCAATGTCATACACACAAGTTTGACCCGATCACACACGACGAGTACTACGGGATGTTCGCATTCCTGAATAACTCCTATGAAGCCCAGTCCTGGATTTACACCGACGATCAGTTGCGGCAGACCGTCGAGATTCAGGAAAAGATCCGAACGGCAGAAAACCGAATCCGCACTGAGCGACCTCAGTGGCAGGACGAACTGAACGCCTGGTCCACGGCCTTGACAACGGCCACAATTGACTGGCAACCTCTGGAAGCGATCGAACTCGGGAGCATCAGCGGCCTGAATCACCCGACTCAGGAAGCCGACAAGTCGTTACTGATGAAAGGGCACACCAGCAACGACGTGTTTATGATTGCCGCTCCAGCCTTGAAGGGAATTACAGGCTTACGGCTTGAGGCTTTGCCGCATCGCGATCTTCCTCATAACGGTCCCGGCCGAAGTCGCAACGGGACATGGGTGATTAATGAACTGGAGGTCTTCGTCCGAAAGCCCGACAGTCAGGACTGGGAAAAGCAAAAGCTGGTCAATGCGACGGCCGACTTTTCCGAACCGGAAGCAAAACACGATGAAGGCAAACGAGCAACCGGCCCTGTCGCCCATCTGATTGATGGCAATGACTCGACCAGTTGGAATGCTGACCGAGGTATTGGTCGCCGAAATCAGGCGAGCGTTGCGGTGCTGCAGTTTGAGAAGCCTTTGGAGTTTCCTGAAGGCTCACAGATGAAGGTCGCGTGGCGAATGGGCGACATGCTCGGATGCGGTCGGTTCAGTGTCACAACGGCTCCGACTCCAGCGGCCCCAGCGGTCGATCATGCCGCGATTCTGGCATTGCGGGGGGCCCCGGAAGAGCGAACGCACGAACAGTCAGTGGTGATGTTTGCGGCGTGGCGGTCGTCTGTTCCGGAACTCAAGCCAATCACTGACGAGATCGACGCTCTCTACAAATCGTTGCCTGCTGCATCGACTTCGATTCTGCATATGGCCGAACGTGAACCAGCTTATCAGCGAGTCACTCATCTTCTCGATCGGGGCAGCTGGGACCAACCTCTGAAACCAGTCGAACCGCATGTGCCCACAGGACTCAATCCGTTCCCGGAAGACGCTCCGAAGAATCGACTTGGCTTTGCCATGTGGCTGGCAGATTCCCGATCCCCGTTGACTGCGAGAGTCGCCGTGAACCAGGCCTGGCAGGCGATCTTAGGAATTGGTCTTGTCGAGACCGCTGAAGATTTTGGCACGCGTGCGCCGGTACCTCAGTATCGTGAATTGCTGGATTGGCTGGCCGTGGATTTTATGGAGCATGGCTGGAGTCGAAAGCATTTGATTCGCACGATTGTGAGCAGTACGACCTATCAGCAGGCGTCGAATGCGTCGCCGCAGATGCTGGAACGCGATCCTCGCAATCAACTATTGGCACGAGGCCCGCGTTTTCGGGCCGATGCTGAGGTCGTTCGAGACATTGCGTTGACTGCAGCCGGTTTGATTCATCATCGCATTGGTGGCCCCGGAGTGATTCCTCCGGTTCCCCAGAACGTGCTGGATTACAACTACGTCTACCCGGGATATTGGACTCCGGCCACAGGGCCGGAACGTTATCGACGCACCGTGTACGGTTTTCGGAAACGTTCCATGCCAGATCCGGTGATGTCGAATTTTGATGCACCGAACGGTGATTTCTCCTGTGCTCGGCGAGTTCGTTCGAATACTCCGTTGGCAGCGTTGACTGGTCTGAATGAAACGATTTTCGTTGAGGCCGCTCGTGCATTGGCCATGCGAGTTCTCAAGGAAGCGGGCAGTGATGATAAGGAACGGGCAAAGTACGCCTTTCTGTTGTGTACGTCCCGACCACCGAGCGACGTTGAATGCAATGAAGTTCTGGCCCTGTTGAAGTCACGTCGGCAACGATTGGCCGATGGCTGGCTGAATCCTCGCGAAGTCATCACGGGGGAACCAGGCACGTTGCCAGCCTTGCCGGAAAACACGACGCCACAGGATGCTGCGGCGTGGACACTGGTCGCGCGAGTGTTATTGAATCTTGATGAAACAATGGCGAAGAATTAAGAACGCCTAACATATCCGTAGCTGGGCTCGTGAGAGCTCAGAAACACATCCGAATTCTCACGAATCCGGCTACACTCCACAGACACTACCAACAGTTCATTTCCTGCTCAGTATCGTGGGGCTTCTTAAAACCCTTCCTGACGAGAACACTGCCATGAATATGCATGATCTTCACGCCGCTCAAGCCAGTTATCTTCGCCGCCGTTGGTTTCTTCGCGATTGCGGCGTCGGACTTGGAGCGATCGCAGCTGGATCGTTATTGTCGTCGGATTTGAAGCAGGCTCAGGCCGATGCGGTCGCAAATCCACTGGCTCCGCGACAACCGCATTTTCCAGGCAAGGCCAAGCGAGTCATCTATATTTTCCAGGCGGGTGCGCCCAGCCATCTGGAGATGTTCGACAACAAGCCGGAACTCACCAAACGCGATGGCCAGTTGCCACCGGCCGAGCTTTTAAAAGGCTATCGCGCGGCGTTCATCAATCCAAACTCCGCATTGCTGGGGTCGAAGTTTAAGTATGCGAAACACGGTCAGTGTGGCATGGAACTCAGCGAAGTCCTGCCGCATACCGCAAAGATCGCAGATGAGCTTTGCCTTATTCGCACCATGCAGACCGACGCCGTCAATCACGCGCCGGCTCAGATTATGATGAATACCGGATCGCAGCAATTCGGTCGCCCAAGCCTGGGTTCGTGGACGTTATACGGACTGGGCAGTGAGT
>CAIJTV010000621.1:0-5242 GCA_903823635.1 uncultured Planctomycetaceae bacterium | reverse complement strand
TGGATCTGTTTCAGCACGTCGCCGCCGCGCCGAATTCCTCCACGAGGATTCACGATCACAGTCATTGCTCGACGACTCATGGGAGCGGACTCGGTCTTCTACGTAAACTGGACAAAGTTCTTTGTGGCTGCTGGCAGATTAGCAAACACTCAGAGATTCCGGGGTGCCAATCGTCGAATCTTTTGGCACGACGATGCCAGATTTCCTGTGCGCTACTCCAAGCGGCACTCAGGGCTATAATGCGGCAGGTGCTGAAACCGTGTCCGAGCAAATCTGTTCTCTTATTTGATGCCTGAGGTCTCCTGTGACTGAAACTAGCTTTGTTACCGGTCAAAGTTTTCGAAAAGCGTGGTGGCTCGCGATTGCACTCGGCATTTGCATCGGCATCACTGGTTCTGCAAATTCACAGGACGCCGCTCCCGCTGCGGATGCGGACATTACGGAAGCCAATCCTGCAGAAGCTCAAAAACTGGAAGCGGGATTCATCAGCAGAACGAGACAACTGACTTTCGAGGGCCGCCGCGCCGGGGAAAGTTACTTCAGCGCCGACGGGCGGAAGATGATCTTTCAAAGCGAACGGGAACCGGGAAATCCGTTCTTTCAGATTTATCTGATGGATCTGGAGACGGGCGATACGGAACGAGTATCTCCCGGCAAAGGCAAGACGACCTGTGCCTGGATTCATCCGTCGGGAGAACGAGTACTCTTCGCGTCAACACAGGATGATCCGGCGGCCGAACAGGAACAGAAAGACGAACTGGAGCTGCGAGCTTCCGGCAAAGAACGTCGTTACTCCTGGGACTACGACGAGTTTTACGAGATCTATGAATATGAACTCGCCACGAAACAATATCGCAAGCTGACGGAGGCTCGTGGTTACGATGCGGAAGGCTCGTGGTCTCCAGATGGAACTCTGATTGCATTCGCCTCAAATCGTTCGGCTTATGAACGTGAACTGAATCCGGAAGAACGAAAGGCCTTTGAGCTGGATCCTGCGTGGGCCAATGAGATCTATGTGATGAAGGCGGACGGTTCTGACGTAAAGCGTCTAACAACATCGCCCGGTTATGATGGCGGCCCGTTTTTCAGTGCGGATGGAAAGAAGATCTGCTGGAGAAGATTCTCCGAAAACGGCGCGACGGCAGAAATCATGACGATGAATCTGGATGGAAGTGACGAGCAGCAGCTAACGCATCTGGGAGCGATGTCGTGGGCTCCGTACTTTCATCCGAGCGGTCAGTATCTGATCTTCACGACGAATCGGCATGGGTTCGCAAACTTCGAACTCTATCTGGTCGATGCGGCAGGTAAGCATGAGCCTGTTCGAGTCACTCATACACCGGGCTTCGATGGCCTGCCGGTTTTTAGTCCCGACGGCGAACATCTGGCCTGGACCACGAATCGAACCACCAATAATCAATCTCAGATTTTCTTTTCTGAATGGAACCACGCGTGGGCTCTGGAACAGCTTGGACTGAAAGAAGCGGCAACCGACGTTGCGGGATCGAATGGTACGAAGCCGTCGGTGATGGCTCAGGCACCGTCCGCTCGGGGCGATTTTGCTCCGGCCGATGCTGTGCGACATGTAGAGTATCTGTGTCGACCACAATTGGGCGGACGACTGACCGGGACAAAAGGCGAAATCCTTGCAACGAATTATGTGGCCCTGCATTTTGAAACGTTGGGACTGCTTCCAGCCGGAGACAATGATACCTACTTTCAGGAGTTTGAGTTCACATCCGGTGTGTCCGCTGGTCCTGAAAACACGATGAGTGTTGGAGATCAGGCACTGACTCTGGAAACCGACTGGCGTCCAGTGGCATTTTCGTCCTCCTTGAAGGTTGATGCGTCCGACGTAATCTTTGCTGGTTATGGCTTGAAGGCTCCAGCTGCTGAGGGCATCGAAGAGTACGACTCATTCGTACATCTGGATGTAAAGGACAAGTGGGTCGTCGTATTCCGCTTCATGCCAGAGAATTTTACACCCGAACAACGGCAGCACTTCAGTCGCTTTTCCAGTCTGCGTTTCAAGGCCATGCAGGCTCGTGACCTTGAAGCACGAGGATTGATCATTGTGAGCGGCCCGACTTCCGGTGTGAAGGAGCAGCTGGTTCCGTTGCAGTTTGATGGTTCTCTGGCTGGTTCTGGTCTTCCCGTGATCAGCGTGACCGATGCTGTTGCAGAGAAGTGGTTTGCGGATCGAAAGAAGGATCTGGCGAAGATTCAGAAGTCTATGGATTCTGGTGAGCCTGCGATGGGCTTTCCGCTCGAGGGGCTGAAGGTTGCTGCAAGCGTTGATATTCGTCAGGAGAAGAAAAAAGGTCGCAACGTACTTGGTCGTCTGCAAGTCAATGAAGAGCAGGCAGGACAGATTGTTGTCGTCGGGGCTCATGTGGATCATCTTGGCACAGGGCCGAACGGCAATTCCCTGGCTCGTGGCGACGAACAGTCCAACATTCATTATGGAGCGGACGACAATGCTTCCGGTGTGTCGGCGATGATGCAGATTGCCGAAGCGATGGCGCAAGCCAAGGATGCTGGAAAACTGGCTGGTCAGCGAGACGTCGTGTTTGCTGCGTGGTCAGGCGAAGAAATCGGACTGCTGGGTTCCAGTCATTACGTGAAGACTCTGGAGACTTTGTTTTCGCAGCATGCAGCGGCCGTAGGCGGCAGCGATCCCGCAGAAGAAAAGAAGGAACAAGAACCAGCTGACCCAACAAAAGAGCCAGCGAAGGAATCAGAAAAAGCGGCATCAGATCTAACCGGTCCAAATACCGGCGGATTAAATCTCTACATTGCCGCCTGCTTGAATATGGATATGGTCGGGCGATTGCAGGAGCGGCTTGTCCTGCAGGGCACGGGGTCGTCGGCCAGTTGGCAGAAGATTGTGGAACGAGCCAACATCCCGATGGGGCTGTCGCTGTCTCTGCAGGACGACAGTTACATCCCGACGGACGCCAGTGTGTTCTTTATGCACGGTGTTCCGATTCTCTCTGCGTTCACGGGGAATCACGGTGAATACCACACACCTCGCGATACACCGGAGAAGCTCAACTACGAAGGCATTTCAAAGATCGCTAACTTGATGATGCTGGTCTGTCGCCAGTTGATCTCCGATGAGCAGCCTCCGCAGTACGTTGCTCAGGAACGCCCGAAAGATGGCCAGCGTCGTGCGTTGTTACGAGCCTACCTTGGCACCGTTCCGGATTATGCTCAGACAGATGTGAAGGGCGTTCAATTGTCAGGAGTTGCCAAGGGCGGCCCGG
Source organism: uncultured Planctomycetaceae bacterium (assembly GCA_903823635.1). GTDB lineage: Bacteria > Planctomycetota > Planctomycetia > Planctomycetales > Planctomycetaceae > SXXK01. The sequence goes on along the minus strand of CAIJTV010000621.1, from coordinate 1,976 downwards.
CGGAGAAAGCCGGAGTCAAAGGCGGCGATGTGATCATCAAACTGGCCGGCAAGAAGATCGAGAACATCTACGACTACACCTACGCGATCGAAGCCCTCAAAGCCGGCCAGGAAGTCGAGCTGGTGGTAACTCGAGAAGGTAAAGAAGTCGTCGTAAAAGTTGTGCCAGGTTCGCGCGATTGAGGGGGATGCCAAACAAGTCCGTCCGTCGCGTGGGAGACCAGAAGAGTCCGATGAAGTCATCGGGTTCAGAAACCTCTCGAATCATTGGTGTTGAAACGTCCGTGTATCATTCGCCCGAGGCAATCACGATGTCGCGTTGGGTTGCTGTGAGCACTTGGCTACACGCATTGCCCCCGCGGTTTACATCTCCGGAGGAGCGTCGACCTGGTCCGGCCTCAAGTATTCTGAGCGGCTTGCGGGACGGTCAGGACATAGACCGTATTGTCCTTGAATCGTGAAGACAGCCCGATAATCGGGACGCGAACCGAGTCCGACAACTTTGTCTCGGATTGCATATGGGAACCCATCGTTTTCTGAAGACAGGCCATTGCTCTCCGGGAAGCTTGCCAGCGTGGAAATCTGGTCATACACCTTATCGGACCATCGCACAGGCTGTTCGAAGGAATGATGGTCGGCCCCACCAGTCCGCGTTACGATCGATGTCCGGTGAGCCTGCCGAAGAATGATGACACGAAACGTCATGGCTTGCGGGCCAGGAGCCTGTCCCTCGTCAGCTTGCGAGCGTCCGCCAAGGGAATCCCTAGCTCCGCTTCCATTTCCGCAATCCCCTGAGCGATGGCATTCCGATCCTGCTGGCGGCGAAGCGCATCCATCGCCTGCCGGTGCGTTTCACTCTCGACAATGAAATAGACGCGCGACGTGTCGGGATCGACGACTTCGAGTTCCCGTTCCCCGGTGGGATGCAAAGCGGCAGCCACTTCTTTCGTCAGTTTCGCGGTCATACAACGATAGCTACCGCAAAACGACCTCCCGGAGAAACGGCGATCCGCAAAAAATGGCCAATAATCGCCGTTTGGACCAGACGGCTTTGCGTCTCTGCTCGACTCCCCCTTTCAATCGCGCTACGCCTCGGCACGGATCCTGAATTCGCCGACGGCGTGCTGGAGCAGATTGGCAGCGCGGGGCAGACAGAACTGGAGGAACTCCGTGAGCGAGAGCGGATTGCCATAGCCGAGGTCCGGCCATGTGAAGCAGACATTCACAGACTGGCGACGAACGCAGTGGCTGGCCCGGAACAGGCAACATGATTGGCATCGGCTCAGGAACGGCAACGGGCAGCGACCGAGCGTCTGTATTCCATTGTAGATGAGATTCGCAATTGCGACCGCGTACCGCCCGACGAGGAAGTGGTGCGGCAGGCGCTGCGAGACCTCGATCCCGTCTGGAACGCCCTCGCTCCTCGCGAGCAGCAACGTGTCCTGAATCTTCTGGTGCAGCGGGTGGACTACAACGGGGAATCGGGAAATGTGGAGATCACATTCGAGCCCGATGGGTTTGAAGTTTTCCTGGAACAGTTTTCTGAAAGGCAGGCAGTAGCATGAAGACAGGACTCACAGTATCGGCCCGTGTGCGGTTTGAGCCGCGCCGAAAAGGAAAGCGGTGTCTGGTTCGACCGCCAGAGACCGAGACCACAGAAGTGCCGTGTGGGCGTCTGCCACGTATCACGCGGCTGATGGCACTGGCGATCCACTTCGACGGCTTAACTCAGTCGGGGGCGGTGACGAACTAAGCGGAGTTGGCTCGGCTGGGGAATGTGACCAGAGCCAGGGTCACTCAAATCACGAATCTGCTGATGCTGGCTCCGGAGATTCAAGAGGAGTTGCTGTTTCTGCCACGGTTGGAGCGAGGGCGACAGGAAGTTCGGTTGCGGGATTTGCAGAAGCTGGCTACGGTAATTGATTGGAAACAACCACTGCACCACGCCCAAAACTCTTTCATTTTTTATCCGATTCC
>CAIJTV010000620.1:0-2076 GCA_903823635.1 uncultured Planctomycetaceae bacterium | reverse complement strand
GTGACTGACCGAAGTGGCCTGTCCTTATTGCTCTTCCAAAACTCGGTGCCAAATAGCGCCGGTCCCAAACGCAATTCCATACTCTCGCAAATTGTGTGGGCGATCAGAACGACAGTCTCGTTTTACCGATAGCCGACCGCTGAACCCTGGAAGTCCAGCGGTCTTTCGTAACGATCACTTCAGTCATCAACCTTAACGAGAAACCACGGCCTTTACTCCGCTGCGCACAGCGGGTTCAAGATCGAAGCGATCGAGGTTCATGACTTTGGTCCACGCGGCTACAAAGTCATTCACAAATTTTTGCTCCGCGTCTTTGCTGGCATAGACCTCGGCGAGTGCTCGCAGTTGCGAGTTGGAACCGAACACAAGATCCACTCGACTGCCCAGCCAGCGAACTTCCCCCGTCTTACGATCTCGCCCTTCGAAGAAGTGATCGCAAACTGCTGACTTCTGCCATTCCGTGCTCATATCGAGCAGATTCACGAAGAAGTCGTTGGTCAACGCTTCAGGCTGCTTTGTGAGCACACCCAACTGAGGAAACCCAACGTTCGTGTTCAGCACTCGCAGGCCTCCGACAAGCACGGTCATTTCCGGAGCTGACAAAGTCAGCCGGTGAGCTCGATCAATCAGCAACTCTTCCGCCGGACGATCGTGAGTATGTCCAAAGTAGTTGCGAAACCCGTCCGTGGCTGGTTCCAGCACGGCAAACGAAGCGACATCTGTCTGCTCCTGTGTCGCGTCAGTGCGCCCCGGTGAGAATGGAACCTTGACTTCATGCCCGGCTTTCTTCGCGGCCTGCTCAACACCCGCACAACCACCGAGCACGATCAGATCCGCCAGTGACACTTTCCTTCCGCCGGTCTGTGAAGAGTTAAACTCCTTTTGGATCTTTTCCAACACCGGCAACACTTTTGCCAGTTGAGCGGGCCTGTTGACTTCCCAGTCCTTCTGAGGAGCGAGTCGAATTCTTGCCCCGTTGGCTCCACCTCGTTTATCCGTGCCGCGAAACGTCGACGCCGATGCCCAGGCCGTTGAGACAAGGTCGGATACAGACAACCCGGATGCCAGAAGTTTGCTCTTTAAAGCCGCGATGTCCTGTGCTCCGATGAGTTCATAATCCACGGCCGGGACCGGATCCTGAAACAGTTGCGGCTCGGGAACTTCCGGGCCAAGGCAACGAGTCACCGGGCCCATGTCGCGATGAGTCAGCTTGTACCAGGCTTTAGCAAAAGCGTCGGCGAACTGATCAGGATTCTCATGGAACCGCTTTGAGATCTTTCCATATTCCGGATCCATTCTCAGAGCGATGTCTGTCGTGAACATCATCGGAGCGTGTCTCTTTGAGTCATCATGAGCATCCGGGACGGTTCCCTGAGCTGAAGCCTCTTTCGGAGTCCACTGCCAGGCTCCGGCCGGACTCTTGACCAGTTCCCATTCGTAACCAAACAGGTTGTCGAAATAGCTGTTGGACCACTGTGTTGGAGTAATGCTCCAGGCGCCTTCAAGGCCGCTGGTGATCGTATCGCCCGCATTACCTTTGCCAAATTTGTTCTTCCAGCCGAGGCCTTGTTCTTCGATACCGGCTGCCTCAGGTTCTGGACCCACATTCTCGGCACTGGCGGCTCCGTGAGCTTTTCCAAAAGTGTGGCCGCCCGCGATCAGAGCCACGGTCTCTTCATCATTCATTGCCATCCGTGCGAAGGTTTCGCGAATATCTTTGGCAGAAGCCAGCGGATCTGGTTTCCCGTTCGGGCCTTCCGGATTGACGTAGATCAAACCCATCTGCACCGCCGCCAGAGGATTCTCCAGTTTGCGATCATCAGTGTAACGTTTGTCACCGAGCCACTCACTTTCCGGGCCCCAATAAATATCTTCCTGCGGCTCCCACACATCCGCACGGCCACCGGCGAATCCGAACGTCTTGAAGCCCATTGATTCGAGAGCGCAGTTTCCGGTGAGCACCATCAGGTCGGCCCACGAAAGTTTTCGACCGTACTTCTGTTTGATTGGCCAGAGCAACCGACGGGCCTTATCCAGGTTGGCGTTGTCCGGCCAGCTGTTCAATGGAGCAAAACG
>CAIJTV010000619.1:0-3997 GCA_903823635.1 uncultured Planctomycetaceae bacterium | reverse complement strand
TTCAGGATATAATCCGCATCCAAAGCCTTGGTAATTCGATCCTTGCACTGAGACAGATGCGCGGTCGTGTAGGCATCATGCTTGTCGGCTGAGGCAGCCTGAGCCGCCTCAATCTTCTTCACAATCTGTCGCAACTGTTCACTGGCCAAAGTCGAGATCGTTCGTCCCGCGGCTCCCTGAGCATTCCCCGGCAGCGTCAGATCAATCAGACGCTCCAGGTGTTCTCGCTGCAGGTTACGACGCAGGCTGGAGATCAGAGGCTTGCGAGGGCTGTATTCGCCTTCCGCTTTCACATCCAGCTCTGACCAGATACCGGCCGTTACGGTGTTCAGAAGTTCTGGCAGAGTGAAGGAATCCTGATCAGCCGGAACGCGGAACTCATTGTCGTAAACTCGTTTCAACGTCGAAGGATTCATCAGGCTGGTCAGAGCACTTGCCTGGATCCCCATGATACGATCATGAATTGGCCAAGTGGTTTCTTCCATCATGGAGCTGGAGTCATCGTACCACTTATCGAGCCCCATCGCGGTCACCAATTCCGGAGACAAACCGAAGGCTTCGTCTCTGAATGTGTTTGTAATCACGAATGCCAGCGCTTTTCGCTGAGTGTCAGCCGGAACAACTTCGATCGGTTTGCGGCCGTTCGGGTCGCCCTTCTTGTCACGATTCACATGAGCCCCGCCAATCCAGTTGGCCATCATCGAAGTGGATCGCGTCTGCAACGACAGGATCATTTCATAACCGTAGCGAACTCGATCCCAGCTATCGCCGTCTTTGATAAAGTCGGACAGCAGCCGTGCACGGTGATGGGCCGCCAGTCGAGTCTGCTCTTCTGCGTATTCAAGCGGATTCTTCGTGAAGTCGTAACGGCGAGCCAGAGGATCCGGGCCACCGGTGTCTTCGTCGGTTGCATAAACCAGTTCCGGTTCAGCAACACGCGCCAGAATCGGCTTCAGGTCCCCAAAGGTGTAACCGTACTCGATCGCCCACATGTCATAAGGACCAACTCCGGTCATGCTGTAGTCGCCCTGAATTGCGCCGGAATCCAGACGAATGTTGGTTCCGATGTAATCCATGACCGAACCGGCCAGCTGCTTCTTGCCCTTCAGCTCTTCACTGTTGACCTGAGCCAGAGTGTAGACGCTGGAAGCCTTGAAGTTGTGACGCAGGCCGAGCGTATGTCCCACTTCATGCGCCACGAGGTGGGCAATCAGCGGACCGACGAACGACTCCGGCATACCATCCAGCATCTGCTCCTTCGGTTTCTCGTCTTTTTTCTCTTCCTTCTTTTCGCCTTCAGCAGCAGCCGGAGCGGCTTCCTGAGCATTCAGAAGTTCCAGCGTCATTTTCATCAACGCGAGGTCGAACGACATGCCTTCAGCAGCAAGGCACAGACCATTCGTCTGGCTGGGACGATTCAGGCCATCAAATTCCTGATCCCCCATCATGCGTGGATCGGCAGAAGCCAGAGGATGACCGGCGTAAGGCATTGCGGCCTGCTCGGCGATCTTATCCATTACAGAACGTCGCAAAGAAGGCGGAGCGAGACGAACTCGTGGATCCCATTCCGGATGATCAGCCAGCCATGCCAGCGTGTCCGGTCCGTAACCTTCCATTGCGATCTTCGGCAGAGCTTCAGCAAACTGCTTCTGATAGTGTCGAATCCAGCCGTCAGTCAGAATGATGTCGGCATCCAGAATCTGACCAGTCAAAGGATGAACGCGGCTTGGGCCAATTGCGGTCCCGACGTCGTTATTCAACCAGCGAACAAAATTGTACTGAACGTCTTCCGGATCCTTGTCCATGTGGGCGTTCGTTGTGGCGTCCTGATAATAGACTTCGATCGCGTTGGCGATACCGATCTTTTCGAACGCTGCATTCCACGACACGATCCCGTCGCGCACCCAGCGGCGATAACGCACTGGAGTTGTGTGTTCGATGTAGAATACAATTGGATTCTTGGGAGGGCTCAATTGCAGCTTCGGATCGGCCTTCTCCAGATGCCAGCGATTCACATAGCGAATATGCGTTTCGCGGTCATTGTATTTCGCCAGATCGATATACGACGTGGTGAAGAATCCTACGCGGCTGTCGGCGACTCGAGGCTGATAACCGGTGTTGTCCGGAATATCACTGATCGAATAGTGCAGCACCTTCAACACGTTGTTGTCGGAGGAAGGAACTTCGAAAGAGATTTCAACGTTGTTCTCGAAAGCTTTCGCCGTCTTGATGGAATAGATCCCGCGCATGGCGAGCCCCATGTTCACGCCAGCAGGAGCAATGGCACTGCTCGACGGATTGCTGAGCAACATTGCGTCCATATCGATGATGGGACCGCCACCCGGTCCCATCGCGACGATTGGAACTTCCATGATAACCTTATCGGTAAACAGCCGTTCGACAGACGAAGCGGCTTCACGATCCCCATCCGCGCGGATAGAAACGTTGGGCGTCATCAAGGCAAGCCGCTTGTCGTACTGACGCCAGTAGACGTAGACATCGCCAGCCTGTAACCCGGCGTAGTCTTCACCGCTGGCCACTGTTGTCGCGATGAAGTATTTTTTTTGCCCGAAGCCACGAGGCAGTTCGGCGTACATCTGGCCGTCTTTCTGACGCGTCCAGAGCGTATACATCGGCTTGATGTTGGCTTTGGTGACGACCTTCTCATATCCCTCCAGCACTTTATCAGCGGGCGGGAAATCCGGCTGCTGGCCTTCCTGAGCCATCAGGCCTGAACCAGCAGTCGCCAGCAACGCTGACAAGGCCAGATTTCGAAGTTGCAACAATTGTCTGAGCATTGGGGGCCTTTCTCGCTCTACTTCTTAGTTCATGATCTAAGGACTTCGTTACCGTTGCTCGAAAGCGTCAACCGCCGAAGAATATTGCTCCGTGATTGACCAGTTTTTCGGAGTTGTGAATCCTCACTGTGGTCCTGCCAACCAGTGACTCATCAATCATAGACGTGACAAGTCGCTTTATGGATTCTTTGGACCAAATGTGAGTGCTCAACTCTTGCCGTCTCACATCACCAACGTGACCTCACGTGGTTGGAACAGTGACGGGGAAAACAGGTGGGGGGATTCGAGCCAATAAAGGCCAACGACCGCAGCAGGATTCTCCAAACCGTGGATCTACCCGCGACGGCAATCTGGCCAGTCTGCCAAGTCTACCCGTTTTTCGGGAGTTGGGAAGCACTCCGCGACAGCCAAGCAAGTTCCAGGCAAAACAGTCGCGCGCGGCAGAAATCGATCGCTATACAACCGAGAGATTGCCGGAAGAACGCATTCGACACAGCAGATCCCTGAGTTGCATTCATCAGGGTCGACGTCGTTCAGGCGTCGGATCTGCGATCAAACCGTTTGACGGCTTCGGAATTTGAATTCCCGAACGTACCTGCGGACAGCGATTGATTGAGTCGGCAGGTTTAGGCGGCAGAAGTGTCGATGAAGCCAGCCGGTGATTCGGATCGTGGCAGTTTCAGCGTAAACGTGGTGCCTTTGCCGATTTCGCTTTCAACGCGGATGCGGCCCTGGTGAGCTTCCACAATGCGTCTACAAAGGGCCAACCCTAAGCCTGTTCCGCCCTGTCCTCGAGCATCCGGCTGCTTTGTCGTGTAGAACGAGTCAAAGATGTGCGGCAGTTTGTCGTGCGGAATCCCGCAACCGGTATCGCTGACAATTACTTCCGCCCAACCTTCAGCCTTGTTGTCTCGCACGATGAGCTTCAGGCGACCGTTCTCAGACATCGCCTGACGAGCATTCACGATCAGATTCATCAGCAACTGCTGAATCTGGCTGGCATTGGCCATCGCCCAAACGCTCGAGGGAGCCATCAGGTCGATGCCGATGCGATGCATCTGCAGATCCTTCTGGACAAGCGAAAGGACATCATCCAGCAGGCGTTTCAGATCGGCCGGCTCAATGCGATCGCTGGAATTGCGAGCATAAGCCAACATCCCAGTCGTGATCTTTGCGGCTCGTTGTCCAGCGGACAGAAT
>CAIJTV010000618.1:0-4069 GCA_903823635.1 uncultured Planctomycetaceae bacterium | reverse complement strand
TTGTTCCCCTCGTTTTCATTCTCGGAGTGATCGAGGAATGAGCAGAATCAGACACTCGCTTGCCCCGGAACGGCCCTCCTTCGCAGAAAGCCCACCATGAATTCGAGATACTTTCCCACCTCATTGCTCGCGCTCACAGCTGCGGCGATTGGCGCTGGTTTTACGACGAATGACTCCCTGTCCGCACAGGATGCAGCGGGCAAGACGGCATCCGGTGTCGTCTATTTGGATGCGAATCAGAATCACGTCCGGGACACAGATGAAAAGCCACTGTCGGATGTCAAAGTCTCCAATGGTCGAGATGTCGTTGCGACGGATGCTGACGGCAAATACTCCCTGCCGGTGGACAATGACACGATTGTGTTTGTGGTCAAGCCTCGCGGGTATCGCACGGTTCAGGATGAGAATCATATTTCGCGATTCTACTACATCCATAAACCGGAAGGATCGCCTAAGCTGGATTTCCCCGGCGTCGAGCCCACTGGTCCTCTTCCATCATCGATCGACTTTCCTCTGTATGCTGTCGAAGAACCGGATGCGTTTGATGTGATCTTTTTCGGAGATCCACAGCCACGCGACCAGAAGGAGATCGACTACATCGCGCATGATGTGGTTGAAGATCTCGTGGGTGTCAAAGCCGCTTTCGGGGTGACTCTGGGAGACATCCTGTTTGATGATTTAAGTCTGTTTGACAGCTTCAACAGGACTCTGGGGAAGATCGGAGTGCCGTGGTACAACGTTATCGGCAATCATGACATTAATTTTGCCTCAGAGAATGATGAGCTGAGCGATGAGACATACGAGCGTGTCTACGGTCCTCCTTATTATTCATTCGATTATGGTGGGGTCCACTTTGTGGTGGTCGATGATATTCATTGGATGAAGGAAGGGGAGAAGAAGTTCTATCGCTCCGGGCTTAGTGAAGAGCAGCTCGACTTCATCGAGAATGATCTCAAACTGGTTCCTCAGGACCGTATGGTTGTGGCGATGATGCATATCCCTCTGGTGAAGTCGACACCGTGGTTGGAACCTCGCCGCGCGCGTCTGTTAGAGCTTCTGGAAAGTCGTGAGCATTGTATTTCCCTCGCAGGGCATACTCATCATCATGAACACGTGCTGATGGGTAAAGAGGACGGCTGGCCCGGTTCAAAGCCTCACCACCACATCATTAATGTGACAGTTTCCGGAGCATGGTGGTCGGGCAAACCGGACGAACACGGGATCCCTCACACGATGTGCGCCGATGGCACGCCGAATGGTTATACGATCATGCACTTCGATGGCACCAAGTACCTTCTTGACTATCGAGCGGCTCGTCGCGGGGCGGATGAGCAGATTCGTATCACGGCTCCCGAAGTCGTGAAACCTGTGGACATCGCGACGACCGAATTCCGCGCGAATGTGTTTAACGCCATCCCTGGAGCAATTGTTGAATGGCGGACTGAAGGCGGTGAATGGGTTGCGATGACGAAGACCGATAACGAAACCGATCCGACATTCCAGGCTTTGTATAACGAAGAGCAGACATATCTCCCGGGCAAACCAGCCTGGCGAACTCTGGCGAAGCCGCTGGTATGCCCACACCTGTGGAAAGCGAACCTGACGGAGTCGATGAAGCTCGGCACGCATCTGATTCAGGTACGAGCGACAAATCCCAACGGCCAGGTTCTGAATGGCGAAAGAATCGTTCGCGTCGAATAGCGTCGTTGACAGTCCGGTTCGCTGTGAATTCGCGACGTGGTCGCTTTCGTCTCGGGTAACCGGAAGGGGATCCAAATACCGGGTGACCGAGAAAATAACGAAAACCCGGGGATGAAATGGTTCACGGGGAAGCCCGCCGATTACACTGCGCCATCAGGTTCGTATCGCGAAAGTAGTTCGAGGAACACCAGTGACGGAATCAAGCAACGCAGTGTCCGGCGAAACCCCAGGCCCTTGGTTCAAAGATGGGTTGCAGTTCACGTGTACTCAATGCGGGGACTGCTGTACAGGTGCCCCGGGGGTCGTCTGGGTCACGGATGACGAACTGCTGGAGATTGCCGAGTATCTCGACAAGCCTATCGGAGAAATCCGTCTGTTTCATACTCGGATCGTGCGCGGGCGAGTCTCACTAACTGAGTTTGCGAACGGCGACTGCACGTTTTTTGACCCAAAGGCCAGAAATTGCACCGTCTACAAGGCCAGACCGGTCCAGTGTCGAACCTGGCCGTTCTGGAATTCGCATCTGGAAAGTCCGTCATCGTGGAAGAAAATCTGTGACACCTGCCCCGGGGCAGGTGAGGGGGCGTTTTTCAGCCTGGAACAGATCGAAGAGCGAGCAAAACGGATCGACATGTAAGGAATTCCTGGGGCGATGGACTTGCCTGTCCGCGCAGCCTGACCACAATTGGCACAAATCGGCGGATGCAGGCAAAAACTGATGTACATCCCCGCCGATAACAACCAAAGTGTTGCGTGAAACCCGAGCGCTGGCGGTTCGCGCGGCCTGTCTTCGACAGACGCATTTCGAATCCGGCCTGCTCGCTCGTTTTCCGGATTCAACTCAAGGTTGGCCCAATGGCGCAAAGCATGAAATCACTGAGACTTATGGCAGCCGCTTCAATAGCAGCGGTGTTCGGAAGTCTTGCCGCGGCGGAGGCTCAGGTTGTGCGAGCTCCCCTGACGGACGGCTTCTCCCGGACTTCCTCGATTGCCATGACGGTCGACGAAATGCTGGGAACGAGCAAAGAACGCAAAGCTGACGAGCCCATTTTGGGGCCCGGTTATCCGGATCTGTGGATTGCTGAAGTTCAATACAAGCCAATTCGCTTGATGAGGCTGGAACTGAAGGACCCGAAGACTGGAAATGTTCAGAAAGAACTGATCCGGTATATGGTTTACCGAGTGATTCGTCGTGACTACACAGAACTGGCCGGTGACGACCGAGCCGGCCTGGAAAAGAAGCTGGCGGATCCCGAACTTGATCCATCCAACGTACTTGACCCAGAGCCGCTGATGCCTCTGCAGATGCCTCGTTTTATGCTGGAAACACAGGATAACGGTGGCAAGGTTTTGCAGACTTACACCGATGAAATCAGTGTAGAAATTCAAAACGCTGTTTTTGCCAGAGAAATAGGCCGTCGCGGATCAAATCTGAAGCTGCTAAACAGCGTCGAAGCGATTTCTGAGATTGGTGAGCCAATTCCGTCCAGCGACCCGGATGCACTGTTGAAGGCATTCTACGGAGTCGCAGTGTGGCGAAATGTCGATCCTCAAGCCGACTTTCTGCGGGTGACAATGTCGGGTTTCACAAATGCTTATCGCATTTCCGGAGCCGCAGACGATCGCACCATCGAAGAAAAGGTGATCGTCCAGAAGTTTCAGCGTCCTGGCGACGAGTTCCTGCAGGATGAACAGGAGCTTAAATTTGTCGACGACGAGGACGTTGACGGGGACAAGAAAATCGACATTCGGTATCCGATGTGGACTTATCGGCCGAAAAATGTGAAACTGGACATCCGAGATCTCGATACTGTTCTCCGTAATGCTCGACGAGAAACCGAGCAATCGCCGGAAAACTGAAGAGAACTCTTGAAAAACAGGGCGGATTCGTCAAACTCCGCCCCTTCCGATGTTCGGCCTGAGGAATTGGGCTGCGTTTCGGACCGTACAAAAACATTCTCGATCATTTTGCTGACAGCCTGCGATGTCAGGCACGCTTAGAACGATAGGAGCATTTAGTCATGGCTCATAAGAAGGGTCAGGGATCCAGCCGCAACGGACGCGATTCAGCAGCACAGCGACTGGGGATCAAGAAGTTTGGTGGCGAAGCCGTTATTGCCGGGAACATCCTGGCTCGCCAGTGCGGCACAAAGTGGCATCCAGGTCGCAATGTCGGCATGGGCAAAGATTATACTTTGTTCGCACTGATCGACGGCAAGGTCCTGTTCGATCGCGACGGCCGGCGTATCAACATTGTTCCAGTCGAAGTTCCTGTGGAAGCCAACTGATCATGCCGCTCGCCGTCGCGTTCGTGCGACGTCTTGCGTGACGGATTAAATCAATCAAAAAAAGAGCCCGACTCGAAATC
>CAIJTV010000617.1:0-4358 GCA_903823635.1 uncultured Planctomycetaceae bacterium | reverse complement strand
GTCTGGGGCGGTGAATTTGGTCGCACGCCGATGATGCAGAACAACGTCCATACGGAACTCAAGAAGGGCTACATCGGCCGTGACCATCATCCTTACGCCTTCACAATGTGGATGGCAGGAGGCGGCATCAAAGGCGGCACGGCTTACGGCAAGACGGATGAGTTTGGCTATTACCCCGTGGAGAGTCCGGTCACGATTCGCGACATTCAGGCCACGATTCTGAACGCGATGGGGCTGGATCCGTATCGGTTCAGTTATCTCTATCAAGGCCTGAATAATCGTCTGATCGGCCCGACGGACGAGGGCAAAGTGCTGAACGATCTATTGGTATAAAGGATTCGCAAAGGTTCCTGCACTGGAAATGCAGGATCACGCCATGTGCAACATGGTGTCTTTCAGAAGAGAGTTTTTTCTTCTGTGCCGAAGAGTTCCAGTCCGAACTTTGTCAACGACTGCAGGCTGACTTTTTGCATTGGCCGAGGATACTGGGGGACTCGCACAAGGTCCGCATCAGGACGGGGCCACGAAATTGCCTTCGTCGCTTTGTCTGTTTCTGAATTGTAAAGCAGACTCAAAACACGAGCTGTAACACCTGCGTCGATGACGGCACGGTGAGCGTTCGCGATTGTCGGAATTCTCAAAGCCCGCGCGACAGTTGCCAGTTTGGCATCACGAGCCACTCGCTGGCGGCGAGCTAACTGCATGGTGCAGATCTTTTGTAACGACCCCGGCATTTGCAGTCCGCTGACGGCAAACTCGGATCGCAGGAAGCCAAGATCAAAGGAAATGTTGTGAGCGACCAGGTGCGTCGCATCGGACACGCAATCCAGCAATTCAGGAATCAACTGAGTAAACGTAGGAGCATCCTGGACAGCAATGTCAGAGATACCATGGATTGATGCAACATAGGGCGGGATTCGTCGGCAGGGATGGACAAGCGAGTCCAGCATTCGCACGACTCGGAAGTTTTCATCGAGCACAATAACGGCAATCTCTACGACACGATCACCCCGATCTGCCGAAAGGCCGGTGGTTTCAAAGTCCAATACCGCGAACCTGGTCACTCAATGAGATTCCTGACAAAGACCACCTGAACTCCACAGGGAACAACGGCAAAAAATGCCGAACCTTCAGGGTCAGACGTATGAATGGTGTCCGTCATTCGACCGCCAGCGCATTCAACTTACACCGCCTTCGGGCAGTCGTTACAGTCCCGAATGTTGCGGTTGGATAACACCGCAGGATATTCGCTCCGTCGTCTTTCCGGAACTTTCTTCATGCATTTTTCAGCACTGCTTCGGGGCTTTGTCGTTTCGAGTTCTCTGGCCGTAATTGTCGGCTGTCCGTCTCCGGCCAAAGTGAGCGAACATGAAGACAGTTTCACCGCCGAAGCGAACACCGTTTTGCCCGTCACTTTCACGGACAAAGAATTGCTGCAAAGTGGAACCGGCGTGATGGATGATGACGCGCCGAAGGAGTTTCAGCAAACTGAGTCGGGGCTGAAATATCGAGTCCTGCGGAAGTCAGATGGCCGGCAGCCAAAGGCTCAGGATACCGTCACCGTCAATTATCGCGGCTGGCTGGACAGCGGTAAAGAATTCGACAGTTCTTACAAACGCGGCGAGCCGATCTCGTTTCCGCTGAACGGTGTCATTCCGGGCTGGACGGAAGGAATGCAGCTCATCGGTGAAGGTGGCATGATTGAACTTTGGATTCCGTCACGACTCGGTTACGGCGCAGAAGGATCACCGGGCTCCGTGCCACCCAATGCCACATTGCACTTTATTGTGGAACTGATCAGCGTCAGTTAGTGCCTCAAAAAGATCCGGCACCCTGTGGTGTGCAGGACTCGTTGAGAATCACCAGCTCCGGAACGCGGGCCTCGCCGTCCTGTTCGGCAAGCCTGCGGTCAAGCTCCACGATCATTGGAATCTGCTGACGAATCTCAGTCACAGTGAAGACAACCTGCTTGCGGAAGTGTACGTAAGCTCCCATCAGGTTCATGATCGAACTGAGCCCGGCGACGCCCATGGGAATCGCAGCAAAAAGATTACGCCAGTAAAGGTATCGAGTATCACGGTGCCTCATCATTTCCCGAGTCAGTCTGGCGAAGCCCATCAGATCTCGCTTAATCTCAAACCAACGAGGTCGATGCTTCGACTTCACCTTCAGCAGCTTTGAAAGTCGCAGGACTCGATCAAAGTAGCGCTTTGGTTCGTAGACCGTCGACACCACAGTGACCAGATCTTCCATGATCCTCTGCCGGCTGCGCTGAGTTCTGAAATTCAGGCCGGCAATAGTCTGGTCAATCGGCTGAGAATCAAGACTGCGATCTTCTCCCTGTGCGAACATTTCCAGCTCAGAATCGATCAGGCGACCACCCATCGACAACAACCGACGCTCTTTCAGCAACCTGCGGGTTAACTGAGTATTCGGGAGTGCGACGAGAAGTCCGACCATCGCGAAGTTGATACAGGCGTCCTCGATGAGATTAATCATCAACTCATCGACGCCATCTTTTTCACCGTCAAAGCCGAGGATAAATCCACCAAACGCGACCATTCCGTGATCGTAAAGTTTATGAATTCGATCCAGAATGGGACGATAGGAATTCTGTTTCTTCTGAGTAATCCGCAGGACATCCGGATCGGGTGTTTCGATGCCAAAGAAGACGTTGCGAAACTCCGCCTCACGCATCTGAGCCATCAGAGAATCATCGTCCATCAGATTCAAGGATGCCTCGGTGGCATAATAGAACGGACTACCATTCCGGCGGTTCCAGGCGATAAGTCCCGGGAGCAGATTCTTCGTCAGATTGACTTTGTTTCCGATGAAGTTGTCATCCACGATGAAGACTTCCCCGGAATACCCCTGAGCCAGCAAGGCATCCAGTTCGTTGGAAATCTGCTCGACCGTCTTCGTGCGAGGCCGACGACCATACAATTCTATGATGTCGCAAAATTCACAGTTGAAGGGACAGCCGCGAGAGTACTGAATGTTGATCATCAAATACTGATCAAATTCCACCAGGTCGAATCGCGGGGTTGGAGAGATGGTTACATCCGGCTTGTTCCGCTCTGTGAAGACGCCGTATGGATTTCCCTGACGCCACGATTCCAGCCACAGCGGAATGACCTCTTCGCCTTCACCCACAACCAGCGTATGAGCCCTGCGATAAAGTTCTGACTCGCTGGACGGATCCGCTCCGCCCACAACGATGTACTTGTCCTCCGAAACGGCTCTTTCAATGATCTCCAGCAGGCCTGGTTGCTGGGGCAACATGCCGCCAGTACAGATCATATCCGCCCAATCCCAATCAGACTGTTGCAACGGGCGTACGTTAAGGTCCGCCAGTCGAAACTCCCAGTGCTGAGGCATGATGGCTGCAACCGTCAGCAATCCCAATGGGGGCGAAATTGACTTCGCACCCTTGAGTTCACAGGAGGCAGAAAAGCTCCAGAAAGACTCCGTTCTGAACTCGGGATTGATCAGCAGGCAACGTATCGCCTGATCCGGAAAAAGCTTCATAAAGGGGGGGCGTCCCGGCGATTTACTAAATCAAGTTGGAGGAGGCGCAGGTTGATGTTCTGCATAACTTTGGGAAATGCAGCCGATGTCCTCAGAAACAAAACAGCCCATGCAGGGCCACGCATCAGTGCCTGATACACCAAGCCTCTGGGTGAACTTCAGTCATCATGTTGTTTGCCCCCTGACTTGGCAATCCTTCCGAGACTCAATCCGTTCGAGTATTCGATTTCCTTTCCTCTCCGGACCTGCATCTTTGTCCCCATGCTTCATAGCCTGGCTAATCATTGCGACACGAAGAAACTCTTTGATCATCCACATCAGAGTCGTAAGCAATGTCGAAGGGTCGTGATGACGAGGCTCGCGCAAAACGGTATGGCATACCTTTATGGTGCCTTTCCCCTCGTTTTCTGAGGTTCCCAGGCGCTGGCTCCCTGTTCCTCTATCCGTTCTAAACATTCTATTTGCCCCGCCCAAAAGCAAGCAGGAATGTAAGATGTTCAGATCTTATTATCCCGACGCTTCGAGAGGCCGATTGCGGGAACCAGCCCCGGTTTCGTCAGGCGTTCTTAGTAAAACGCCGTCGCGAGTTTGCGGCGGAACTCGGAAGCGAGTTTAGATTTGGAGCCCATGACGGTGAGCAGTCCGACCATGGCTTCTTTGGCAGCGATCCCAACGCCGGATCGATCAGCTTTCACGATCTCCAGCAACATTGTGCAGGCTTCTTCAAAGCGGCTGTCGGCCCCAAGAGCTTCCGCGAGTTTCAACTGCAGAGTCAAATCGCCAGGATTGGCTTCCAGAGCTTTCTTGGCTTCACTGACGCCGCCGGACTC
>CAIJTV010000616.1:0-2634 GCA_903823635.1 uncultured Planctomycetaceae bacterium | reverse complement strand
GTTTCTCCAGGATCGCAGCACGTGGCTGTCAGAATCTCGCAACTTTGTCAGCAGGAAGTCAGCAGCGGTGGCGGCAATCTTCAGGTCGGTTTCACGTCCAGGCAGGCGGCCACTTACCGCCAGCCCCTGAATCATCAGGGCATTCCATTCCGTCAGCACTTTGTCGTCCAGCATCGGACGTAGACGTTCCGACCGAAC
Source organism: uncultured Planctomycetaceae bacterium (assembly GCA_903823635.1). Classification (GTDB taxonomy): domain Bacteria; phylum Planctomycetota; class Planctomycetia; order Planctomycetales; family Planctomycetaceae; genus SXXK01. The sequence continues at coordinate 2,436 of CAIJTV010000616.1, read as the reverse complement.
CTTCAGTAGCTGCGACCTCATCGCAGCCAGTTGCTGTTCGACCACGGTTACATCCAGCGATCGAGCTGCTGCCAGTTCCGCAATGGTCGTCGGCAAAAACAGGACGCGGCCATGCTCAAACGACTGAGGCTGTTTAAACCCGTAGGCTTCGAGAAACAGATCGGCCTCTTCAGCCTTCAGAGAATCTCGAACCTGTGGCTCAGTCCACGCATAGTATTCTCCTTCGATGGCATTCGTTTCGGCATCCAGTGCCGAACAAAAACCTCCATCAGGAAGAGTCATCTCGCGAGTTAGAAATCCAACCAGTTCGTCAATGACCTGATCGTACAATGGATTCTTTGTCACCCGAGCTGCATGAGCATAGACCTCCAGCATCTGAGCCTGATCGTAGAGCATCTTTTCGAAGTGAGGCACGTTCCAGCGTCGATCCGTGCTGTACCGATGAAACCCGCCGCCCAGATGATCACGTATACCGCCTTTCGCCATCTCCGTCAGAGTATGGTCAACGATCTGCAGCAGGGCCGGGTCTTTGTTTTCCTCATAGAGACTCAACAGAAAAATCAGACGCGGAACGTTGGGGAATCGAGGTCCGTCCGGTTTGCGTTCATTAAAATCGACGCCGCCATGAACACTGTCATAACGTTTGCCAATGTCATCAGCCACAAGCTTCAATTGCTCACGCTTCAATTCCGACTGCTCTGCAAGAACCGATGGACCTGAAAGCCGTCGCACTTCACGAGAGATCATCGTCGCAGTGCTGTTGATGGACTCTCTCTGATCGGTCCACAGATCCTGAATGCGTCCGGCTGCAGTCAAAAATCCTGTTCCTCCTTCGGCCGAATCTTCTGGCGGAAGGTATGTAGCGCCGGCAATCGGCTGTCCGTCCGGAGTCAGGAACATCGATAGCGGCCAACCGCCGCCCCCACGACTTCCCGCAGCCTGTAGATAAACAATCAGACTCGTCATGTAGATGTCATCAATATCCGGTCGCTCTTCGCGATCGACTTTGATGCAGACAAAGTGCTTGTTCAGAAACTCGGCGACCTGCTCGTTGGAGAACGTCTTGCGTTCCATCACATGGCACCAGTAGCAACTGCTGTAGCCTACGGACAGAAAGATAGGTTTTTCTTCTTTCTTTGCTTTCTCAAAAGCTTCCGGTCCCCAGGCATACCAGTCTACTGGGTTGTGAGCATGCATCAGGAGATAAGGGCTGGATTCTTTCGCCAGGCGATTCGCAGGGTGCTTCGCAGCGGAGCTCTCATCCTTCGAATTGGTTGCATCGGCTTCTGATTCTGGCTTCTTCGTTTCGTCAGCCAAAGTCACAAGGTTCGGTTGCCCAATGCTAACGGACAAAACTGTGAGCAAAAGAACCAGGGGTCCGGACTTAAGCAAGGTGGTGATCAACATGCTGGATAACTCTTCGATAAACGTTCGCCTCGAACCATTCTTTTCGAACGAGGTACCCTCGTACATCATGGAGCGATCAGGCAAACCACGGAAATCACGATATCACGCCGGAACGGCGGCCTCAGCATTCTAGGCACTGGAGCCGCGAAGATGAACTCCGGCACAATCTGCCGGTTCCCGACGGCATAAATCGGGGGAGTTCAGGGGATTTAGGAGGCCTCAGATGGCAGTTAGCGGGGATTAGAGAAAATCAGCCAGCAATTCGCTTCCTGCTGATTTTCGGAATTGATCATCGGAAGAGGATCGTAAGGCCGAAAAAAGGAACAGCATGTTGCGCTGGAGTGCATGGATTGCGCTACGCGAATTGTACGGAATGGATGGAACCATGGAATCGCCGATTATCGCGAAACTGCCACGCGGACACCGCATGGATCGACAATTCGGAATCGTTTACGACGTCGCTCCGTCTCAGGCGGATGACCTGACTCTGATCGACGGCATTCGAACGCGCGAAGCCGTGCTGCTGAATCAGCGAGGCATCTACCTGTTCGGGCAGATTGCCCTCTGGCGTCACCGCGAAATCGTGGAGATCAGCGGTGAACTGCAGATTCCGGTCTCCCGCATTGTCGACGAAGGCTGGATGGAACAAGCTCGCTCTCTGAGCCATCCTGTTCCAACCGGCAGCGCTTACGATCTTCCCGCGTCGGCCTTTCGCACGATCAGCCTTCTGGTCTGCGCATTGCTGGTGGGCGTGTTTACAATTTACATGTTGGGACGCCATCGCAATCAGCCGCTGACCGGCGTGCTCTCTGCTGACATCACTTCCATTCGAGTTCCCGCACCGTCGCGTCTGACGGCTGTGCATGTCAAAGCCGGACAGGAAGTCTTCTCCGGGCAGCCATTGCTGACGCTCGAAAAGCTTGAACATCTTTCGATGCTGGAAGATCAGGAACGAACCGTTCGCAAGCTGACTCAGGAACTGAAACGCGCTGAAGCGCAGGCGAAAATCGAAGCTGAATGGCGGACCAG
>CAIJTV010000615.1:0-2284 GCA_903823635.1 uncultured Planctomycetaceae bacterium | reverse complement strand
GTACCATCAAGGTGGTGCAAACCTTCCTGTTGCGGCATCAGTTGCAGCAGCCGTTCGGCGTCTCGGTTTCTGTACCGCTTGATAAAACTCGCGAAACTCTCCTGGTTCGGATCGAATCGAACGAAGGCCATATTGGCTGGGGTGAAACGGCTCCTCTGCCGGGCACTCGGGCAGCGATCGATGAGCTGGGCCTTGCACTCATCGGGCAAAATCCATTGCAGTATCGGCGGCTCTGGCGATCGCTCTGGGGAGCCAACTTCGGCAACGCACTGGCTGTCGCCGGGCTCGACATGGCTTTGAACGACCTGCGAGGCAAGGTGCTGAATCTCTCCGTGGCCGAATTGTTCGGCGGGCGGCTGCGAGACAAAGTTCCCGCTTATGCGTCAGCCATGAATTATCTCGAAGGAGTCGAACCGGAAACGCATTTTCCACTGGAGGCCGCCACTCTTGTTAAGCAGGGCTTCCGCGCCCTGAAGATGCGTCTAGGACGATATCCTGTGGCTCGCGAAGCCAAGCTGGCAGCCGCCGTTCGTGAAGTTGTTGGCCCCGACGTGCTGCTGATGGCCGACGGCAACGCAGCGTATACGATGGAGTCGGCTGTGCGCATGGGGCATGTTCTGAATGATCTGAACTTCGAGTGTTTCGAGGAGCCGTTGCCGCAGTCTCCGAAGTACGCAGCGTATGAAGAATTGCGCAACAAGTTGCCGTTGTCGTTGGCAGCGGGCGAAGCTGTTGATGGGCGAGCTTCGGCGAAAGAACTGATTGATCGGCGTGCGATGGATATCATTCAGCCGGATGTCAGTCTGTGCGGTGGATTCGCCGAAGCCTTGTTCATCGCCGAGATGGCTGCTCTGTCTGGTCTTCGCTGTATTCCTCATTGCTGGGGTGCGGATATCCTGATCGCGGCCACGGTGCAGTTGCTTTCGATCCTGCCGGATCCTCACTGGGGATTTCCGACCGACACGCCTCTGCTGGAACTCGACCAATCCGAAAACCCATGGCGCGACGGCCTCGCGAAAGGCGCGTTCCCGCTGCAGGATGGAATGGTTTCCGTGCCGACCGGGCCGGGCCTTGGAATCACCATCGACGAGCAGATGGTGAAGGAGTTTTCGGTGTAGTCGCCCGATCGATTGGTCCCGGTTGCAGACGCGTATTCAGCCTGAAGTACTGCCTTCATCCAGCATTCGATTGGAAACTTGTGCAACAATGCCGACGGATGTCGGCACCACGAACTCAGTCGACGTGCGGTGAGCGAAGTGGGGCGGATAACTTTGCACTTCGGAATTCCGCCGTTGAATTACTCGAGGCGAAGAGTCCTGGTCACCTTGTTGGGTGTAGTCGCGGATGGTTGTTGAAGTAGTTCCTTTCTGCCGGAAAGGACTTTCGCCGTAGTCGAACCTTGATCGACGTGCCAATGAGATGGCAAGCCGATACTGACGATTCACATGCACAGAGGTCGCGGCTAGCCGCGAAGTCCTGCCCGGCAGGCAGGACCTACCGAAATCCGCGACTACACCCACCTTGTTTTGACGCGTGCCCGAGACCTGCACTTTTTGCGGGCGTATCGTATACTGAAACGCTCCTGATCCTTTCAGCCGCATTACTCACCGGGGAACGACACATGTCCGGCCGTCGCTTAAGTCCGCTTTTCGTGCCAGTCCGAATCGCCATTCTGGTTTTTCTGTTGCAAACCAGTTTTCTCGCAGCGGCCGAACAGCCCGGGATCGTGTTGCGAGAATTCATCTACAACGAAGCGCCATTTCCAGAGTGTCATGCTTCAACAATTGAAGAAACACCAAGCGGTCTTGTAGCGGCATGGTTTGGCGGAACCGAGGAGAAGCATCCCGATGTGGGCATTTGGGTTTCGCGACAGGAGCACGGAAAATGGCTGACGCCGGTCGAGGTTGCCGATGGCGTTCAGTATGTCGGGGTTGATGGCAAACCTCACCGCCATCCCACGTGGAATCCGGTTCTGTACCAGTATGCAAACGGCCCGTTGATGTTGTTCTGGAAGTGCGGCCCAACTCCGGACAGTTGGTGGGGCATGAAGGCTCAATCGCTGGATGACGGGAAGACGTGGTCAACGGCCGAGCGATTGCCGGAACACATTGATGGTCCCGTCCGCAATAAGCCCATTCTGCTGAAGAGCGGCGCTCTGCTTTGCGGAAGCAGCACTGAATTTGATGGCTGGCGAGTCCACTTTGAAATGACGTCAGACCACGGCAAGACGTGGCAGCGCACTCCGGCGATTCATGATGGGAAAACCGTCGGAGCGATTCAGCCG
>CAIJTV010000614.1:0-3200 GCA_903823635.1 uncultured Planctomycetaceae bacterium | reverse complement strand
GTGATGGCCTCCGTTCACCAGGACTTGACTCGAGTTTGCGTCCAGAATCTGTAGTGCCCCACTGGTACACCCATCTCATTCTGCTAGAACTCAAGGTGTTAGCTGGATTCCGCACAGATCTGCTCTATGCGCGTCCATGATTCACGTAATGATCTGAATGAAATCTCCCCCGAACACCCGGCCTGATATTCATGCCGCTCGAAGAAAATCACACGTTCACGCAGTTACGATTACAAAGGCTAACTTTGAGAATGGGTTCGCGACCGACGTGTTTTTTGGGGGCTCAGATGAATAGGAAATCCTTGTGCGTGGTTTCCCTTTCCGGGTTGATCCTGTCACTGGTGGGATGTGGCGGTGCTTTTGAGACGCCTCAGAAACGGATCAACCTTGTGACACGCCCGGCCGCAGCACTGACAAGCGTGGCAGAAGCATGGGCGATCCGTTTCGAGGATCGACCGCGCGGTGCGGCTGGCTATGAATTGTCAGCGATCATTGGTTGTGGCTGTGCAGTGCTGGATTTTGATCGCAATGGCTTATTGGACGTGTTGTTTGTTGCAGAAGACTCCGAGATCAATAACGTTGGCCTGTTCAGCCAGGAAAGCGCGGGGCAGTTTCGGGAGTGCTACGAGGCCAGGGGGCTGCAGGAACTCGCCGGCGCTGGAGTCACCGTCGGCGACGTGAATAACGACGGCTGGCCTGATTTGTACGTGACATCTCGCCGAGCAAATTCTCTTTGGCTCAATCAGTCAGGGATTGAATTCAAGAATGTCACCTCGTCAAGTGGGCTCACAAGTTCAGACTGGGGCACATCGGCCTGCTGGCTGGACTATGATCGTGACGGCTGGCTGGATTTGTTTGTGACGAATTATGTCGACTACCAGCATCGCGAATGCACGCGTCTGGGAGGTGGGGATGCGGACTTTTGTACTCCGGGGCTATTCCCGCCCACGTCCGATAAGTTGTTTCGAAATTTAGCAGGGGAATCCTCAACTGGTCAGCCAACCTTTCAGGATGTTTCGGCAGACACAGGAATCTCACAAAAGCTATCCGCTGGTCTTGGTGTTACAGCACTGGACTGGAATGGCGATCAATGGATAGATATTTATGTGGCCAGTGATCAGCATCCAAATCTGCTGTGGATTAATCAACAGGGGTCGTTCCGGGAAGAAGCCGGCATTCACGGTTGCGACCTTGATTTCCAGGGGCGCGCCCAGGGATCAATGGGTTTGGCGCTGGGACATTTCAATGATGATGGAATTGAGGACCTCGTTGTTTCAAATCTGGACGGTGAATCTCATGCGGTCTATTGCAGAGACGACCATGGGTTCTGTATCGATCGCTGTCGAGAAACCGGGATTCTGGCGGCCACTCGTCCGTTGACGGGATTCGGACTCGCAGCGACGGATTTTGATCTGGATGGAGTCACTGACTTACTGACCGTCAATGGTCGAGTCAAACGAGAGGACGGAAAGCCGCAGTCGCCGAGTGATTTCTGGAGGCCATATCAACAGGAGATTCAATTGCTCAAGGCAACGACTCCCGGAGGCAAGTGGGAAGCACTTGAAGTTGCTGGCGGCAAAACTCACGTTGCCCGCGGACTTGCAATCGGTGATCTTGACCGCGACGGTGATCCGGATGCGGTAATTTCTACGACAGGAGAACCCGTCATCGTGTTGCGAAATGATTTCGTTGCCGTGCAACGTGGAATCACATTGCGATTCGTTGACCCGAAACTCGGCAAGCGAAGTTGCCCGGGTGTCGCCTTCTCTGTGCTGAGTGCTTCCGGTGTTCATTTCAATCAGACATTTCAGCCCTGCCAAAGTTACATGAGTAGTCATGCTGATGAGTTCTACATGGCCATGCCCCGGGGTGAAACGACACTCAAGTTGAGTGTCAAATGGCCGCACGGCGACCTGAGAGCCGAGGAGTTTCTCATGACCCCGGCCGATTCTGGTGTTATAGTCTTTGAGCGTGGTCAGGGATCTCTTTCAAATTAAGGGTGCAGGCCTGTGTTCAGGGCGTTGAATTTCTGGCTGACCGCTACGATTGCCTGCCTGCTGGCTGGTTGCAGCGAGACGTCCCGTCTCCCTGAACCGCCTCAGCCCGACCTGTCACAGGCCTATCCAGAAGTGGCCGAGTTTCTGCAGGAGCGGCTGACGGATGTCAGATCAAAGCCTAAGTCGGCTGACGCATGGGGTCACTATGCCATGGCGCTGGATGCCCATGAGTATCACAGCGAGGCGATCGCCTGCTATGAATTCGCGATCCGATTGGCTCCCGAGCGTATGCGTTGGAAGTATTTGCTGTCCCTAAGATTTCAGGAGCAGGAACCAGAAAAAGCGGCTGAACTTCTGATGCAGGTGACTCAATCGGAACGCCCCTCATTGGCCGCGCTGATTCGATATACCGATTTGCTGGCGGAGTTGCAGCGTGGTGATGAACATGAGCGACTGCTGAAGCTGGCCGAGAAAAAATTTCCCCAGCATCCGGCGGTTCTCTGGCGAAGGGCTCGCCTGTGTTTTGAGGCAGGAAAGAAGCAAAACGCTCTGGACATTCTGCGAACGATTCATGGCCGTTATCTGGAAACCACTGCTCTGGAGCAACGCATCCTGGCTGAAGTTTCAGCAGACAGAACGCAGCACTCATCCCTGACCTCTGACCTGCCCAGCACAGACGTTGAGATTGAAGACAAGGATCTGGCGGCCGTCGCGAATTATCGTCGAGATCCTTTTTGGCGAGGTCGACTAGCAGCCGAGCGAGCGAACGCCGGTGATCAGCAGGGTTTGCTCACGTTGACTCAGCTCGTGGCGAAGCATCCTGACCTCGTTGAGAACCGACTTCTGCTGGCGATCGTTTTGCAGGAATTAGGAGATGTAAACGAAGCCAGAAGAGTATTGCTGGACGGCATAGCGATCGATCCCGGGAACTTGCGATTCCTCGGTGAGTTGGGTGCGTTGTCGATTCTTGAATCGAACTGGCCAGACGCTGAGGAGTGGCTCAGGAAGCTGCTGATCCATCATCCGGAAAGTGTTGAAGGTCGCAGCGACCTTGCTTATGTGCTGGAGCAGTTAAATCGCCGGGACGAGGCATTAGAACTTCTGCAGCAAGCCCTGAAGCGGCGTCCGGATGATTCAGAGTTGATCCGGCGGGCGAGGGCGATCGAAGAAGCGAGCAACAAATTGGATGCAAAGTGACGGGGC
>CAIJTV010000613.1:0-4769 GCA_903823635.1 uncultured Planctomycetaceae bacterium | reverse complement strand
CTCCGCCGACGGGATCGCTCAAGCGCCCTGCAAATGCTGGCGAACTGATTCCGTCGTCGGCGACTGAATGATCCCGCGTTCCGTGATGATTGCACTGATCAATTCACACGGAGTCACATCAAACGCCGGGTTGTAAACCGCGATGCCGTCTGGAGCCGTCTGCTTGCCAAATCCGTGAGTGATCTCCTGCGGACTTCGTTGCTCAATCGGAATCTGACTTCCGTCTGTAATCGCCATATCAAACGTGCTGGAAGGGGCAGCGATGCAGAAAGGAATTCCGTGATACTTCGCCAGCACGGCTACGCCGTAAGTTCCAATCTTGTTCGCTGAATCGCCGTTCGCCGCAATGCGATCGGCGCCCGTGATCACCATTTGAACGCGACCTTCTTTCATGACCTGAGCCGCCATATTGTCGCAGATCAAGGTCACGGGGATTTTTCGTTGCTGTAGCTCCCACGCCGTCAGACGAGCTCCCTGAAGCAGTGGTCGCGTCTCATCAGCAAACACGTGAATCTGTTTGCCTTCGGCAGAGGCCGCAAACATAACGGACAGAGCAGTGCCATCGCCAGCTGTCGCCAATCCGCCGGCATTGCAGTGAGTTAAGACTGACATTCCGGATTTCAGCAACTGGCTTCCATGTCGACCAATCGCCAGGCACATTTCCCTGTCTTCACGATCAATCTCAGCGGCTTCAGCCAGCATTCGATCGTGCAAAATCGCAGATGTCATCCCTTCCACAATGGCCTGATCATTGGCAACGGACCGCATCCGATCCAGTGCCCAGAACAGATTGACGGCGGTAGGGCGACTCGTCGCAAGATAGTCCGCAGCACCTTTGACTCGATTGAGAAACCGAGCCAGCGGTTCGCTTCGATGCGACTGACATCCAATGACGAGACCGTATGCCGCCGCCACACCAATGGCCGGCGCGCCTCGAACACGCAGGGTTTTGATGGCTTCCCAGACCTGCTCGACAGAGCGACAGGAAATCTCTGTAAATTGCTCGGGCAGCAAAGTCTGATCGATCAGGCCCAAAGTCCCAGAAGCACCTCCCTGCCATCGCAGGGTGTGATAAGCCGTTGTCATTCGTCGCCTGACTTACTCTTTCACATAGTGAATTGAGGCCGAGTGTTCGCGAGGTAAATCAGCGACACAGCGGCCTCAATCGTAGAAAAACCGGAACAGATTCCGAATTTTTTTGATTACGCGAATAGCTCCATCGCTGCGTCGTACTTAACCATTTCGCGAGGCTGATTCAGGTGATTGTAGACGGTTCGACGCGGATACAATCCGACGGAATGGTAAATGGACGCCAGCAATTCGCCCGGATGAATTGGACCATCAGCCGGAGCCGAAGCCGTATCATCCGACTTGCCATGAACATAACCACGCTTCATGCCAGCACCGGCCACAACGCCCGTGTAGCAGTACGGCCAGTGATCCCGACCGTCGTCGCTGTTGCTGTTTCCGGAGGTGCTGACACCGCGTTTTGGACTGCGCCCGAATTCACCAACAGCCACAACCAATGTGTCTTTCAGCAGGCCGCGTTCGTCGAGATCTTCAAGCAAGGTCGCCAAAGCAGCGTCCAGCATTGGAGCCGACTGCGTCTTCATGCGAGTGCTCAGGCCGCTATGCACGTCCCATGAATGATTATCGCTATTCGCAACTTTCGGCCAGTTAACTTCAACAACGCGAGTTCCCGCTTCGACAAGACGACGAGCCAGCAAACAGCTCTGACCAAATGTGTTCTTACCGTACTTCTCACGCAGTTCGTTTGATTCTGAACTGAGATTGAATGCTTCACGAGCCTGGCCGGAAAGAACAAGCCCCAGAGCTTTATCGTAATACTCATTCAGAGCATACTGATTGACGGCACGATCCAGATTCTTCATGCCCGCATTGACGGTGTCTCGCAGTGAAGCACGACGCTGCAAGCGGTCCAGAGGAACATCCTGACGCAACGTCAGGTCATCCACACGAATGCGTTCCATCTTCGCCATGTCCATATCGTCGCCGGACGGATACAGATAGTAGGGATCAAACGCACGACCAAGGAAACCGGCTGTGCCGGCCTTGCCGATCACATTGCTTTCCTGCAACGGGCGAGGCATCATCACGAATGGCAACATCGGTGTCTGCAGCGGCTTCAGCTTGACGATATTCGAACCAAAGTTCGGGAAGTCTTTTGGGCTTGGCGGCTCAAGCTGACCAGACGGGCTGACGTTGTCGGCGGTATAGCCGGTCAGCATCTGATAGATCGCAGCCGTATGGTTGAAGAGCCCGACCGGTGTGTAGCTCAATGAGCGAATCAGGGTGGCTCGATGAATCTGCTGAGCCAGCTTTGGGAGCAACTCAGTAAATTGACAACCTGGGATCGAGGTATCGATCGGGTTGAACATGCTCTTCACATTGTCAGGGACATTTGTCTTTGGGTCCCACAGATCCAGATGACTTGGACCGCCCTGAAGATAAAGCATGATCACGCTTTTCGCCGCGCCAAAGCCTTTGCCGCCGTAGCGAGCTTCCTCGTCGCTGACTTCGGCACCTCGAGCTGCATTTTCCAGCAACGTGGCGACACTGAGTCCCGCCAATGCCGAACTACCAACTCTCAGGACTGCTCGGCGAGAATAACCGTCGCAGGTGTCTTTGCCATATCGTCCGGGAATAACAAGCATCGTTGGCTCCTGAGTTTTGGGCGGGCGAAAGTTGCGGGTAGAGAAGCAATTGACCGACAAGAATGCCGGTCTCTTCTGATCATGGGGCTCTGCAGTTTACGGATCCCGAACCAGAATTGGCAATCGTTTCCGGGGCAGAATGAGGGATTGAGCCCGACAGCAGGACCTGAATTCTCCGAAAATACTGGGCTCTGTGGAATCATCGACACAATTACCCCCACCTGATGAGGCCCGCTGACGGACATTGTCCCGCAAATCACGGCCTCAAATTCAGTCGTCCGGATTCAATCAACTTCATCGTCAGCCCCAGAATCGCCAACGCATCGCGGACGTGTTCGGTTCCTTCCAACTCTGATCGTCGCCGAGCATCCGTCAACCAGAATCGCCCCGAGGCCGCATCCGCATGCGCCGTCACCTGCGAGGACTGCGAATGAATAGACGCATTGATGAGTACTGCCAGGCGTTCAGGCGTCACGTCGGAATGGTGATCGTCATTGATCACAAACTGCCGATCATCTTCGAATACAGTCATTGAAAAGCGACATGAAGGAATTGATACATCATCGCGCAAGGCTCGAACATAGAGCTCTATCCTCGTCTGCTCAGCCAGCCAGGTGGCTCGCTCCTGAATCAACGGATCATCCGACCGCAGGAGCACTCGCAGCGAACTTTCCTGCGGATACCATCGCGTCAGCCATTCGCGATACCTGGGTTCAAAATTCACAACTTCGTGCTGGCCTGAGTGACGTGATAATCGCCCCGACCATCGCACTCTGTCTTCAATCGACGGCAGCCATAATCGCAGGTGAGCCGTCGATGGCACTCGCGGCGTTGCCAATTCAGTCTCTCCGCGAATGCGTCTCAGCACTTCAGAGAGCTCATCACTGTCAGCATTGACGCGGTTGAATTCTTCGTGACCTGTGGCAGACGAATTCGATGTCACGTGCTGCAGGCGAACTCCGAAGTCTTTCCAGACAACTGGCACCGATTCCCCGTGTGTATCCATCACATCGAGGCCCGTCCAGGAGGCTGGCTTTCCAGCTCCCGTCACGAACATGATTCCGGCACATCCCTGCAGACTGCGAGCAGCCTCCTGAATGGACGCGGCCGTGCAGCGACCGATGTCGATCACAGACAATCCCATCTCGCGAACCGCGGCTGTGACTCCGACAAAGATATCGGGCGATGAACTTCTGCCATCGTAGCCCACAACAACCGCATGAACGTCGATTAGTTTTGCCGGCACCGCAGACTCAGGGGTCGCGTTCGTCACGGGCCGATACTGCTGCGGAGCCCGAATAGACACGACCGGAGCGGGCTCCTGATCCGCAGCCATTGCCAACTCGTTCACACACCGGGCAAAGATCCGCGCAAGAACTGCCGCGGTACGTCGATCCAGCTCATTAATGTATGGCCCGCGAATTCCAAACTCCGTTCGACGCAGTCCTGCTCCGCGGTGATCTCGAATGCGTTCCGTCGCCTGCAGTGTTTTCTCCGCAAGTCCCTCGGAGTCTGTTCGCCACTCGCAATGATCACATTCCGGCCAAGCCGCATTGAGTCGCGCCAAATGCACCGCACGACTGACGGCCTGAGTACTTCCGGGGCAAACATAAGGCGACTCATTGCCACGAGTCAGGCCCGAAGTGGAGAACCCCGATGCGCGTATTGAGTTCGCCGGCAGCGATTTGTCATCCCGCTGATCCTTCGCGGTCATGTCGAACTCCATTCGAGCAACGTGTCACACACCAGCGTGTCACTGAGATCAGGCTCTCGTTTACTGCCGCAGCTACTCGTCAGCTTCTTCCGTGTTGTACGCAATCAGACTACTGACCTGCAGACCGTTCAGCCTCTGCCGAGCCTTCAGAAAAGCCAGTTCAATCACGAAAGCTGCCCCAACAATATGAGCGTTCTGCGCCTGAGCAAGCTTCCAGCAAGCCTCCACCGTACCGCCTGTAGCCAGAAGATCGTCAACCAGCAAAACTCGATCATCCGGATTCACGGCATCGCGATGAATCTCCAGCGAGTCCGAACCGTACTCCAGATCGTAACTAAACTTGTGAGTCTCGAACGGCAGCTTCCCCGGCTTTCGAACCG
>CAIJTV010000612.1:0-7172 GCA_903823635.1 uncultured Planctomycetaceae bacterium | reverse complement strand
TGCATCAAGGCGGCCATCCATCTGATCGAGAATCCGGATGCCTCCGTCGCGCAATTGATGCGGTACATCAAAGGCCCCGATTTTCCGCTCGGTGGTCGCATCATGACCGATCGCGCCGAATTGCGGGATATGTACGAAACCGGAAAAGGTTCGATCAAGATTCGCGGCGAATGGAGATTCGATCAGCAGGGCAAGAAGCCGGACACCAGCCGCATCATCGAGTACACGATACCTTACGGTGCGACGACCGGACCGCTGATGGCAGAAATCGGCGAACTGATCGCTGCTCGCAAGTTGCCTCAACTGGAATCTGTCAACGACGAGACGAACGAAGAGAATGGTCTGCGGATCGCGATCGAACTCAAATCCGGAGCCGACGCGAACGCGGTGATGGCCTATCTGTTCAAGCACACATCGCTGGAACAGAACTTCGGCTACAACGCGACCTGCCTGATTCCGGCGGATCGCGGTCTGACTGTTCCACGAGTTCTGAACCTGAAAGATCTGCTGCAGCACTTTCTGGATTTTCGCTACGAAACAGTCCGTCGTCGAATCGAATACCAGTTGGCGATTCTGCGAAAGCGAATTCACATTCTGGAAGGCTTCGCGATCGTCTTCGATGGGCTCGACAAAGCCCTGAGAATCATCCGCGCAAGCGATGGTAAAAAGGATGCGGCGAAAAAGCTGATGGCCGAGTTTCCGCTGGATGAAATTCAGACGGATGCGATTCTCGAGCTGCAGCTTTATCGCATCTCCAAACTCGAAATCAACGACATTCGTGCCGAACTGGCGGCGAAGAAAGCCGAAGCTGCGGCACTGGAAGCCATCCTGAAGTCGAAGACAAAAATGTGGAAGTTGATCACCACAGAACTCGAACAGATGGCTAACGACTTTGCCGACAATCGACGTAGCGAACTGGGTTCGGCGGAAGAGATCGTTGAGTTTGATCCGGCAGCGTACATCGTCAAAGAAAACACCAATGTGGTGGTGACGAAAGAAGGCTGGATTAAACGAGTCGGCCAGCTCAGCAGCGTTTCCAAAACACGTGTCCGTGAAGGCGACTCTGTCCTGACCGTCTGCCCGGGAAGCACTCTGGATAACGTTGTGTTCTTCGCCAAAGACGGAATCGCGTACACGCTGCCAATTGATCAACTCCCGGTCTCATCGGGCTATGGCGAACCCCTTGCCAAACGCGCAAAGATGAGCGATGGAACAAGTCTCATCGCAGCACTGACGACGGACGGACGCTTCGTTCCGTCGCTGGAAGAAGTGGGTGATGAGGTCGGTCTGACGCTTCTGATTGCGACTCGCAGCGGTCAGGTTATGCGGTTGCCGTTCGAACCATTACGGATGCCATCGACCAAAGCCGGACGAAAGTTCTGCCGTCTCGCAAAGACAGATCAGGTCGCCTACGTGGATCTTGTCCGCGATGCCGAAACGATGATGATGGCCTCAAAAAAGGCACGAATCCTGCATTTCCGGATCGATGAAGTGCCGATTCTGGGCGGCGCGGGCAAAGGTGTGCGAGGTCTCAAGCTGGAAGCCGGCGATGAACTGCTGGGCGTAGTCCAGTTTTCTCGCCCCAGCGATGCATTGCGAGTCAAGAACGACAACGACAGTGTGCTGAGTTTTGGCCAGACCAAATATCAGGTGACTTCTCGCGGTGGCCGCGGCGTAAAGACCAGCTCACGAACAGGCTTTGTCGAATTGATTCAGCCGGATATTCAATTGGTCGACTGGAGCGAGCTGGGAGGAGTCGGCGGAGAGTAGATCTTCCCGCCTGCAACCTCAGCAACTATGTCACAATCATCCACACGGCTTTGAAATACTCCGTCTCCAAACAACTGGAAATCACCGGATGGTCGGGCGCCGCGCCGGACTTGGCGATAATTTGTAACGACCGTGGAGTGGCTCGAGCGTTCGGGTCCGGGCCTTCCATGTCGTCGCCTGTTGATCGTGAAGCCGCAACCAACAACTGGATGAATTCCGGTTCCGGCAACAGACCGGCACACGAACAGCTCAGCAGCAACCCGCCGGGCTTGACCAGTCGCATCGCCAGCCGATTCATCGCGAAGTGCTTGCGCGTTCCCTCTTCAATTTCCATACGAGTGCGAATCAGTTTGGGCGGATCCAGAACAACCACATCAAACTGTCGACCATTGCGAATCATTTCACGCATATAACTGAACGCATCGGCCTGCACAAAGCGGACTCGAGCCTGATTCAGGTTGGCATTCTCACGAGCAACCACGAGCGGTTCTTCATCGAGATCAACGCCGATGACTTCTTCAGCCTGCCCGAGTGTTTTTGCCTGCACGGAAAACCCACCGGTGTAGCAGCAAAGATCGAGAACACTTTTCCCCTGACAGAACTCTGCCAGTTTCTTGCGATTATCCCGCTGATCACAGAAGAAGCCGGTCTTGTGGCCACCTTCAAATTTCACGCGAAATCGAGTCCCATGTTCGTTGATAACAACCTGCGATGGGCAACCCTCTGAAGAAAACGACGGAGGATCGCAGCCTTCCTGCGACAGAAACTGAGGACTCGTACGAACGATCCAGTGCTTTGTCCCCATCTGTTCCGCCAGCATCGGCATCAACAGGCTCGCACGCTGGTACATCCCAAGGCCGAACGTTTCCGCCGACAACACATCGCCGAAACGATCAACCACCAGGCCCGACAGACCGTCTGATTCCGCGTGGATGACTCGCCATGCATTGGACACGGAATCCAGCTTCAGCACGTCACGTCGCAGTGAGACTGCTGTGGCCAACTTCTGCGCCCACGCGGCATCGTCCGGCATCTCCGGCGAATTCCACAACATCCTCAGCGCCATTTCACTGCGAGGATTATACAACCCGTAGCCCATCGGGCTGTGATAGCCTTCAGCATAGACCGCCGCAAGATCTCCGGGGCGGGCATCTTCAATTCGTGACAGCCGCTTGCGGAAGAGGATCGGATGCAGAGTTCTGGACTTGGCATACACGATCGGAATCGGCTCAGATTTGTTTGGCCCCAGCTTTGTTCGCTGGCGAATCATCTGCGATGTTTGCTCTTTACTGGCCGGCGGAGCCACAAACTCCTGATCGTCATCATCCTGGATTGGAGCTTCTCTTCGCTGTTGAGCCCGCGGTCCAGATCCGCGTGGTCCGGATGCCCGAGGCCCAGATGACCTCGGGCCAGATGCCCCGGGTCCAGATGATTTATCCCCAGACGATTGAGGGCGTGAAGACTGCGACCTTGAAAATGACGGCCTGCCAACCGGAGGACCGGATGACGCTGGACCTGATGCGCCAGAACTCGGATCAGAAGGGCCGACATAAGGCGGACTGGTCGGATATTGTTTTTTCGGCGTGGTAGACTTGCCGCGATTGTCTTTTCGAGGGCCAGGATTAGGACGACGGTTCATAATGCGACTTCAGGACTGATTTCTCTGGTGACACAGCGACGAAGAGGGTCAGTCTACCCATCGAGGCCACCATAGTGGACCAGGTTTCCAGAGGTTTCAATCAGCCACGGGAAATTCGCTTCAAACTTCCTTTGGAGTGCGGCAGCCCGCTGCTGCTTTCGACTCCACAGCCTGCTGTGGACAGCTGTTTTGCTCTCCGCACGAGTGAACCTGAGGCCGGAAGTTTACAGGAGACCATCAAAGGATAGCCCGAAATCGTGGCCGCATACGGAATCAGATAGCGATTAGCGAAGGAGTCTGGAACTCTGGGTGCCTTTGAAACGCGGCCAGAATAGGCCTCGAGAGAGAGTTTCAAACATCCCCTCACAGCCCCCTAAAACCCCCAAACGAACCACACCCCGGCTTAGCCATCGGCCGCCTCACTAAATTGGCACCAGGCTGCCGCAGTCCAGGAGGGCGGACTCTCCAGCGAAAAGGGACGTTCCGAAGGATCAGGAGCGTGTTTCGGGCCTGTTTATCGCTCTTGACCTGAAACCGATGCCTGAACTGTAATTCCCCTGCCTGTTTCATGACGAAACGGCGACCTGGCGACTGGCCCTAAATCCTTATTTGGTCAGTATTTGCCACGGCGTCAGGAAATACTCACCACTGCGATGTTTACAACCTTCGACCGATATCTGCTGGGACGATTGATACACACGTTCGTCGTGCTGTTCGTGTCAGCGTACGGTTTGTACATCGTGATCGATCTCTTCACGAACGTTGATGACTTCCAGGGGAATGCATCAACAATCGTCAATCTGTTGACACAGATTGGCCTCTACTACTTTTATCGAGCGTTTCAGTTCTTCGAAATGGCCGGGCCGATGCTGATCGTTGTGTCAGTCATCGCGGTGCTCGGCCTGTTGCGCAAGAACTCGGAAACATTCCCCCTTCTCGCGGCCGGCATTCCGGCTTTTCGATTGCTCAAACCTTTGCTGGTCGCGGCAATGATCCTTAACGGCGCGCTGATTCTGAATCAGGAAATTATCATCCCGGCCTTTGCAATTCCGCTGCAGACACCGCGCGGCAGCGAGCTGGCTCAGGTGCAGAAAGTTGAAGCCGTCTATGACCACTCCAACCATCTGATGCATATCGATGGTGATCAGGTTCTGATCAAAGAACAAACTCTGATTGGTGCTGGCTTTCAGTTGCCGACGCCGCAGTTGTCGCGTCACTTCTTTGTGTTGAAGGCCGAGAAAGCTCGCTACGTCAACGCAACGGACAAGTCACCTTCCGGCTGGCTACTGCAGAATCTGATCGGTGTCTTCGATGAAAACATTCTGACCGAAGAAGGCCGGCAGCGAGTGATCCCGAGTCGCAACGGCAAAGACGTATTCATCGTGTCCGATGTCAGCTTCGATCAGTTGTATAATCGAGGACGTAATGTTCAGTTTTTGTCTTCGATCCAGTTGATTCAGAGACTTCGCAATCCAGCGACGGGGCCAATTCCGGTGCGGCGTCAAAGCATGGCTCTGCACTGCCGACTCACTCGACCAATCCTGTGCCTGATCAATATCGCGATTGCATTGCCGCTGGTGTTCCGAAAAGAATCACACAGTCTGATTACCAACATGGCGGTCTGTGCGGCTGTCCTGGGACTCTTCTACGGGCTCACCGAAGCCAGCTTTGCTCTTGGCGGAACCGGACTGATTGCGGCTGATCTCGCCGCGTGGATTCCTGTCGTTGTCACCGGAGTCGCCAGTGCGTGGACTTCAGGTTTGGTGCAGACCTGACGGCGACGACGCACTGAGAAGCTGTGATGACTTGCAGCGCAGCCGAAGTGGTGCCAATGCCTGTTGACCACCGGGGTGAACCCGGTGGCGAAGAAAAAGAATCCTCAGGCCGCTAAACCAGCTCTCGCATTGGTTCACGCAGATCAACAAGGAACTGAGGCCGTCCGGTTGGGTCCGCCAACGTCGTGTTCATCACGTCGATACCGAGATTGTGATAAGCCGTGCCAATGATTTCCTGCACATGCACGGGACGAGAAGCTGCGTATTCGCCCAGTCGATTTGTTGAGCCAATGGCCTGACCGGTTCTCATTCCGCCACCCGCCATCAGAGCACAACTGACCTGTGGCCAATGGTCTCGTCCAGCACCGTCGTTGATACGTGGCGTACGGCCGAATTCGCCCCAGACCAAAACGGTGACATCATTCAGCATGCCGCGTTCTTCAAGATCCAGCACCAGCGCGCTGACACCTTGATCGAGTTTTGATCCATGATCGCGAACGAGATCAAAGTTCTTTCCGTGGCTGTCCCAGCGTCCATAAGAAAGAGTTACCGAACGAACGCCAGCTTCAACCAAACGACGAGCCATCAGGATCTGTTCATTACAGGTCGGTGCTCCGTCATACTGGAACTGATAAGGCTTTCCGTCACCGTAGCGAGCGCGAACTTCTGCAGGCTCCTGAGAAATATCCAGTGCGGCAGCCAGACGATTTGACGTCAGAACGCCGAACGCGGCTTCAGTGAACGAATCAACTCCGGCCATCATGCCGCTCGAATCAGTCTGACGCTTAAGCTGATCGAGTCCCTTCAGCAATGATCGACGATCGTCAAGGCGGTCCAGCGTGACGCCATTGAGTGTCAGATCTTCCATCCCATTTCCGTTGGGTCGAAATGGTTGGTAAGCCGCGCCAAGGAAGCCGGCTGGTCCTGGTTCTGACCAGGGCACATGCGAAGTTTTGTCGGCCAGCGCAACTGACGCCGGGATTCCGGGATCACGTGGACCGTAGATTTTTCCGAGAACTGAACCGATTGCCGGACGGCCTCCGACAGATTCCATGCTGCGGCGATCCCATCCGGTCAAACACTGGAAACCATCATGTCCCCCGTCACAGCCAACAACGGATCGCACCACGACCAGGCGATCCATGATGGCCGCCAGTTTGGGGAAGCACTCACCAATTTGAATTCCGGGCACCGCCGTGTCGATCGGATTGAATTCGCCGCGGATTTCGCGAGGAGCCTCGGTCTTGATGTCCCACATGTCCTGATGAGGAGGACCGCCACCAAGGAAAATATTGATGATCGATTTATTCGCGCCGGTCGCAGCGGTGCCAGCGACGGCTTCGGCTCGCATCAGATTTGCAAGATTGACGCCGCCGGCTGCTCCCATGGAGAAGCCGCCGATTTTCATAAAACCACGACGAGAAATTCCATCGCAGTATTTGGATGCACGTCCGAGAATATTCAACATGGCAAACTCCGGCGGTAAGGCGGGGGACCGGATCGTCATGATCACCTGTGGGGATGTTCATGACGGTAAAGGCGGGATTGGGGCGTGTAAAAAAGGTACTGAGCCACGAACCAACTGGCCCAAAGGGCGCTTCGCACGATTGGTTCCTGACCTCTTTTGCAAGACACTATAGGGACATCGACACAAAGAACCTTGCGGACTTGAATGAATTTTCTTCGCCCACATATGAAGAGTGCGCTTCAAAATCGGTCGTGTCCAGCCCCGGTTCTTAGGTTTCCGGCAGATTGAGGTTAAACAGAAGCTCCCCTGCCGTCAAGAAACGATCGATTTTTGACGGTAATAGCGGCACCTTCGAGAACGAGGAAAATTCCGGTGAACTTGTTTCCGAACGGGAACCGATTATCATGTGTCTCGCGAAACACTCTGTAACCTCAGATTTTGTTCGTGAGGAGAGATGGCAGAGTGGCCGAATGCGCATCATTGCTAATGATGTGACTCCAGAAATGGGGTCCGAGGGTTC
>CAIJTV010000611.1:0-4703 GCA_903823635.1 uncultured Planctomycetaceae bacterium | reverse complement strand
GGATCCACACATCAACGATCCACTCGGTGGGACACAGACCACGGAAGAAATGCGGCAGCGCGACGAGTTGGTCTTCGGCTTGTGCAAGCAGCTCGGAATGCCAGTCGCCTGGAATCTGGCTGGCGGGTACCAGACAGACGACCGTGGAAACATCCCGGCCGTTCTGGAGTTGCATCGCAACACGATGCTCGAGGCGATCAAAGCCTTCGGGAAATAATTCTGGAAATCCACTCCGGGGAAGGGAAATCCTTCCCCGGAACCCCCGTCAAATCCCAGAGAGAGTGTGGGGACAACAAAAACACTTCTCTGGAGGTCTCGATGGACGTCTACAAACGCACACAACCACAAGGACTGAAATGGCTCAATCGTATTAAGCGGCAGCTGCTGATCGACGCCTGGGCTCTGACATGCAAGCACCGCGATTGTTATGCGGAAACCGAAGCGGCTGCCACGGTCGCCTGGCTGGCAACAAAAATCCGAACCGAAGGACGCAATCGATGATCGCGACCTGCCCCAAAAGACAAGTACCCGAAAAGCTGTTCCGCTATGTCTGCCTCGGAATCCAGTTGGCGCTCCGGAAACACCGAGACGCCGTTGACGAGGCCGACCGGGCCGCAGCAAAACCGGAGCTCCAGCGATGGCGGGATGTGCTCTACTCGACCGAGTGCCCCACAGCCGGACCGTATTTGAAAGAACATGGCGAAACTCTGCTCGAACTGGCGGAATCGCTGCTCAGCAAAGTTCCAGAACGAAAGAACGAAAATGGACCCGACAGCCACGTTCAACACCATGCTTCATGAAGAGCAGCAGGGCAACCTCGAGGAAGCCAACCAGTACGCTGAATACTTGCTCGAATGGCTCCGCAAAGGCGGCTTCCTGCCATTTCAGATGACCAGAAAACAGACCATGGAACACATTGCCCGTGTTCAAAACGCCTTCAACACCGCTTGCCAGGAGAACTAGCATGGCCGACCGCATGTACCAAAATATTCGTATCGGGGGAGATCCAGGCGAGAACCGACTGAATCTCATGTTCATGGTGGAGGAAGCTGGCTTCGACGAAATCGTCGAGGACTCTGATTGCCTCTACTGTGACGCCCCGGAAGCAACCCCGTACGACTTCGATGAACTCAAAGAGTACCTCAGAACGATCGGCCTGCCGTACGACCATTTCTTTGAAGCCAGGTACGATTCCGAGGGGGAAATCATCTGGTGGCGGCCCGGCATGGATGACGAGGAACGTTGCTACGCTCTGCAAACAGAAAACCCAACTATTCCGATCGGCAAACTGGACGAGATGCTCAAAGCCAATCGGTATCTGACGGTAGCCGAAGTTATCGAATTGGTCGCCATCCCTGAACTGCCGGCGTGGACCCTGGAGTCATGAACATCCCGGAACTCAAACGACTCGCCAAGCGAGATCACCTGGACTGGCAGGAACTGGAAAAGCACGCGGCTGATCTCATTGCAGCTGAGACGGCCGCTGCCGCCAATGACCACGCCATCAGGAAAACGGTGTACCGGATGACCTGCCCAAAGGGCAAAGAGCACCTGCCGTTCTGGAAAGCGTTGGGCCAGTGGAATAACCCCCGATACAACGGCGCGTTCGGTGGCGGGAACGACTACACCGTCATCGCCCGATGGGATGAGATCGCTCAGGAACTCTCCTGGGACTTCCCCGAACTCAATCAGAACAGCGATCCCTCCCGTGCCCTGTACGACCTGATCTGTTCACCGCCCGTCAAGATTCTCACACGCCACGAAGCTCTGGTCACCGCCATGGAACAACAGACCGGGCAAAAGTTAGCCGACATTCTCGAACGACAGACGGAAATCCCTTTCTGATTTTGCCGACACGCGTATACACTGTCAAAAACCACTACGTTTGCGGGGAATGAGAGATGGCTTTCAAAGATCGTGTCAAAGAACTGCGACGTGTGCCGGCTTCAGAAATCAAGCCGCATCCGCAGAATCCGAGACTCCACTCGGATGACCAGCGCCGGACTCTTCGCTACATGCTGAAGAAGGTCGGGGTCGCTGACGTGTCAGTCGTCTATGAAGATCCCGAATGGGGGCTCACTCTCATTGACGGACACATGCGACAGGGTGAGCTCGATTCCCAGGAACTGGTACCTGCGGTCGTGCTGGACGTTACGCGGGAAGAAGCAAAGCTGCTGCTGCTCTCCATGGACCAGATCGGAAGCCTGGCGACTCTCGACCAGGACAAGGTAAGTTCGCTGTTCGGCGACACGTACGATCCGGCCGGCGAGCACCTCAACACCCTGACCACCCTGTTCGGCTCAATCTCGGCAGCTAAAGACAATCCATTCGATGATGACGACGATGATCCGGTCACCAGGATGGAGAAGGCCGCCGCGGAGAAGAAGCCCGACGCGACTCTGGATCTGTACCCACTGGCGGCAGAACTGAATGAAAAGCACGACTTCGTGACCATCGTCTGCCAGACAGACCGTGAGTTTGCTGCACTCTGTGAGAAACTGGGGGTCACCCGGGAACGTTGCTACAAAAGCACCCAGATCGGAACCGGACGCGTCAAGCTCTTCCGCGACGTAAAGGGAATTCTGGGGATTGATGCGTGATGGCCAAAAAAGCAAAATCGGAAACCGCTCCCGTGGAAGTGGCGACTCCGAAACCGCCCGCGTTCGAAACCCTCAAGATCGTAGTTCCCAGTCACAGACGCTGGGATCTGCTCACGACCCATAAGGCTGTGGACATTGATGCCGTCTGCATCCCGGAGAGCCAGCTGGCCCAGTATCGGGCCCACAATCCGCAGCTGGAGTATGTGACGCACCCCGACTCCGTGGTCGGCCTGCACGCCAAGCGGGATTGGATTTACAAGCATTTCGGCTCTGTCTTCATGTTCGATGATGACGTCAAAGCCGTTCACCGTTCATGGCTCGGACAGGTGAAGACACACTCCGGGACTCTGAAACCACACGAGGTCCGCCTGGTCGTCAATAACCTGTTCGAAATGGCGGTTGATGCCGGCATCTATCTCTTCGGGCTGAGTCCCCAGGCCACGCCGATGGCCTATTCACCGATGAAACCCTTCAAGATGTCTGGCACCGTGATGGGGGCCAGTTACGGAGTACGCGCAGGATCAAAGCTGCATTGGAACCCTCAGATGGTCTCAAAGGAAGACCTCTGGATTTCCATGCTCAACGCGTATCACTACCGCTTTCTGCTGATCGACAATCGCTACTTCTGCTCGACCCACGAGGTCTACACCCGGCCAGGCGGCCTCTCCGGTCAACGTACCCAGGCAAACGAAGTGGCCGATTATGAAATCCTGACACGGACCTTCGGGGACTGCCTGATCAGGCGGGAAGGCAAGAAGAACCGGTTCGGGGGTGACTCGATCAAAAGCACCGCCTCAATGGCCTGGCAACCACTCTGGTAAAAAATGGTGAAACGTTTAGTCCGCAGGTTTTCATAAGTCGTTTCGCCTCCTGTGGTGTTCAATTTTCACTGGGAGATTCAAGTGCAACGTCCAAAAACTGTGAACGGGCTCAATTCCACGGAGGTTATCTCCGGTCTTCAAAAACACATCAGACGCGGGGAAGAGCGTCTCGCAATGGCGGCGGCTGCTGAACTGCTCTTCAGCACGAACAAGGTCAACCCGTCATGGCTCGTCAATCGGCTGATCGCAATCGCTCATGAGGACATCGGGATCGCAAACCCTCACGCCGTCATGTTCGTGAACTCGACCGTGCCTCACATTCGGGATCTGATCAAAGACAACAAGCACGACAGGGCAGGGCTGCTGATCGCCAACTGCATTCTCGTTCTGTGTCGCGGCCCAAAGACTCGCCTTGGGGATCACTTCCAATGTGCTGCCGGAAAGCCTGTCAAGATGGGGACGGCTCCCTATGTCATCCCTGACTATGCCCACGACAAGCACACCCAAAAGGGGCGATCGCAGGGCAAGGATCTTCAACACTTCCGGGAAGAATCCGCCCAGCTGGAGCAGGTGGCTGAATTCATGGGGCTGGATGATCCGTATGAGGACGAAGCCTACGAAATGTGGAAGTGGATGGAGAAGCACGGATCTGAACGTCAGGCCGCCGACAAAGACTTGGGTGGATTATTCGGCGACGATTGATCCTGAATGCCTTCGCGTACTGTCTGTAGTGGTTATTGCTTGCCACCACGCAATAATTCCCGGAAACTGGTTCGGGAATTATTGAATTTTCACCAACAAAGCCACGTCAAATCTCAGAGAGAGTGTGGGGACACAACAAAACACACTCAACAGGAGCACAGCGGTGAACCAGGAAACGCTCGAGATGATTCAGGAACTGAGCGAAATGGATTTGCTCGAACAGGTCGGTGACTTTCACTGCCTTAGACACTTCGAGGATATCCGGAAAACCGTGCTGGTTGACAACTCGATCCGGGTGACCGGCGCTATGGATATGACACTCCTGTCACAGGCGGACCGGGAAAAGGCGGCACCGTTTGCCCACGAAGGCTTCGTCTACGGAATTGAAGACTACTCGTTCCTCTCCGGCATACTGACGTTCACACAACGCACCTTCGGCTTCGATCCATGGCTCTAAATGTAGTGGTTATTTAACGTTAACAAATCACGGGGAGATTGGAATGATCGTTGTCGGAATGGTTTCAGGGGTGCTCGTCAGCGGACGGCTGACTCGATCGACACCGGATATGGTTCAGGTGGC